>CALEZJ010000434.1 GCA_937927885.1 uncultured Paracoccaceae bacterium
GTCCTGCGCCTGCACTCCGGCATCACCCTGCGCCGCGAATGGACGCCCCAGGGCTGGCTGATCCGCATCGACGCCAGACACGCCGCGCATCCCGGGATCGTGGATGACATCCTCGATCTGGTCGAGGACTGGTTTCAGAAGGGGTGAGGGGGGAAGTTTGGACTCGCATCGCGGGAAAGGCACAGCTATCTCTTAGCTCATGGTGAATCTGGAGAAACTGTGGAAATCTGATAAGGCGCTTTCGAGCGAACCCGAGTGGAGGATTCGGGAGCGAGTAGAATTTGTCAGACTGGTTTCCCCACTCGACATAGACGGCATAACTGAAGAAGGCCTGCTCTTCACCGCCAGAGCACATATCTATATGCCAGATCGCGCTGTTGCATTTCAGCTCGAGTATCACTCCGCAAGAAACGCCAAACTGCGTGGACCGATAGTGAGGTTTGATTGGCTTCCTACCGCCCCACATAACAACAAGGGCCGTGGGCCGAAGGAGCATCAGTTACAGACCATCACTGGATCGCACCTCCACTCATTCGATTTGAACTGGGACCCCTCAAATTCGGCGATGAGACAGCCAAACCTTCCAATCGCAGTCCCGGTTTCTGATCGCCTTGAAACCTTCAAAGAGGCACTTGATTTTGTAGAAAAAGAATTTAGAATCAAAGGGCTAGGAAGCATACCCCCGCCGCCGTGGACTGCGAAACTGCTATGATGAGTGCTGTTCGAGACAGCGATAGATTTCAAGAGGTTGTGCGGAGTGCTGCCGCCCAGCTGGTTTCGCTTGAGGTCATCGGCGGGGCGAGCTACGTCACGACTCCCCTTCTGTATGCCAGCGGAGCGTACGTCGTCGTGCGTGTGGAGCGCAGCGGAAGCGACTTTTTTGTCTCCGACTTCGGGGCGGGGTACGAGGAGGCGCAGCAGATGGCAGGGGAGGCCACTTACAAGCGCGTTGCCCGATCCGTTGCCGTGTCCAATGGCGTGAACTTTGATTCATTTTCTTTCTTTGAGCTTATAGCCACAGAAGGCCAGCTTGGGGGTGCCATTGCGGCAATCGCAAATTGCTCGCAGGAAGCTGTAAATATTACAGCTATGAAGCTTTCCGAACGTACATTCCGCGATGAGAGTGAACTCCTTCATCAACGACTAAATTCAATTTTTGACCCTCGGTATGTTGCCAAGGACGTCCACATACTCGGCTCGTCAAACACCGAGTGGCACATTTCATCGCTCGTGACTATCAATGAACGGAAGGTTGCGTTTGAGTCGGTAACAAAACATCCAAATTCCGTGGTTCATGCGGCAGCTAAGTTCGGAGATCTTGCGCTTCTTGATGGTGCGCCGGGTCGTGTTGCTGTCGTCGCAAGCAAGAAGCTTCTAGGTACTTATCTGGGCGTGTTGTCACATAATGCGCGCGTTATTGAACAAAGTGCACAAGACACTGTTTATCAACGGCTTGTTCAGGACGCAGCGTAGAACCTATAAGGCGCGGGGTCCTATTGCGTCTTTTGTTGACCCACCATGGTTGCCCCCGAAGTCGGGGTGAAACCCCGACCTACGGGGCACGTCCCCGCCCCATCCCCCACGGGACAACCCTTACCAAATCCTTAACCCGCTTCCCCAACCCCTTGGAATCCCTCGCTTCCCTAAATGTCCCACGCGTGGGACACCCCCTTTCCCTGTCCGGAATTCCCCGCTATCCCTGCAGGCGGGGCCCCGGCCGGCCCGCTGGGGGGGACCCGATGGATATCAAAGCCCTGATCATGGGCCTCGCCTTTGCCTTCATGTGGTCCTCGGCCTTCACCTCGGCCCGCATGATCGTGCGGGACGCGCCGCCCATGCTGTCGCTCAGCCTGCGGTTCCTGATTTCCGGTCTGATCGCCCTCGCCATCGCCCGCGCGCTGGGCGAGAGGATGCAGTTGACTCGCCCGCAGTGGCGCGCCACGATCATTTTCGGCCTCTGTCAGAACGCGGCCTATCTGGGGTTCAATTTCATCGCCATGCAGTGGGTCGAGGCCAGTGCCGCCTCGATCATCGCCTCGACCCTGCCGCTTCTGGTGGCGGTGTCCGGCTTCGTCTTCATGGGTGACCGGCTGCGCCCGCTGGCCGTGGCCGGGCTGGTGGCCGGGTTCGGCGGCGTGGTGCTGATCATGGGCGCGCGGTTTCAGGGCGGGCTCGATCTGCGCGGGGTCGGGCTGTGCATCCTCGGCGTGCTGGCGCTGACCATGGCGACGCTGGCGCTGCGGGGGGCTTCGTCCGGCGGGAACCTGCTGACGGTGGTCGGGATGCAGATGCTGGTCGGTTCGGTCGCGCTGCTGGGGCCGGGCCTGCTGCTGGAGAGTCTCGAGGTCAACTGGACGCTGCGGCTGGGGCTGGCCTTTGCCTATACCACGCTGATCCCGGGTCTGGCGGCAACCTGGGTCTGGTTCAAGCTGGTGCAGCGGATCGGCGCGGTCAGGGGGGCGACGTTCCATTTCCTCAACCCGTTCTTTGGCGTTGCCGTGGCGGCGGTGTTCCTGGGCGAAAGCCTGCGGGTGCTCGATCTGATCGGCGTTGCCATCATCATGGCGGGCATTCTGGCGGTGCAGCTGTCAAAGGCGCCCAGCAGGGGCTGAGTTCCCGGGGGAACAGCGCGCGGGGCCGAGACAGGTCAGTCTGGGGCATCACGCCAAAGGAGGCCCCCATGCGCAAGTTCCTGAAGACCGTCTCGTTGTTCGCCGTCGCCCTCGGCCTTTACGGGGTGGGCAAGAGCATCGCCTATGGGGTCGCGGCAGCCCGTCCGTCGGCGGCGGAAATCATCGACGCCGAATTGCAGCGCGAGCCCCTGCGCAGCATCCGCACCGCGATGTTCACCTATTTCCCGGCCGAGGCGATGGAGGTTCGCGCGGTGATGGTCCGCGCCGTCGAACGGGGTCGTCTGGACGACGAGGCCCGCGAGCGGCTGGCGAGCGAGTTGCGCGCCGTCACCGCGCCGGTCCTGGGGCTGATGGCCTTTGCCACGGACGCCGAAATCCGGCCACTTCTTGATGACAAGATCGCCCTTTTCACCCGCCTTTCCCCGGATCCTGCGGCTTGCGGGCAGGCCGTGGTGCGTGGGATGACCGCCGAGCTGATGGCGCATCCGCTGATGGACGCGCAGGAATTCCGGGACGGAATGCATCGCCTCTACCACACCCTGTCGCAGGCACGGTATCGCAGCCTTGCCCCGGTGGCGGCCAGCGACGAGGATTATGAAGCCTTTGGCGCCCTGCTGGCCGCGACCAGCCTCTCGGACGAGGATTTCACCGCGATGGAAGCGGTAGACCCGGCCAATACGCGGCTGTGCGGAGCGACGATCACCACGCTCGAAGTGCTGCGCGACGCCGATTTCCCCGGTGCGGCCGCAGTGCGGCGCGAAATGATGCTGGAGATGATCTCAGGCTGAGGCGCCGCGCGGCAACGGGTTGGTGCCCGCCTTGTAGGCGCTCCAGTCGGTGATGTCGGGATAGAATTGTCGCCGCCAGGCGCGAACCCTGGGGTTCATCAACCGGCGCCACAGGGGCGGGATGCAGGCTGCCACCACCATCGCCGGATAGCCCAGCGGCAGTTGCGGTGCGTCGTCGGGCGCGTAGGTCTGCAACAGGGGAAAGCGGCGGTCTGGTTTGTAATGGTGGTCCGAATGGCGTTGCAGGTTGATCAGGAGCCAGTTCGACGCGGTGTGCGAGGCGTTCCAGGAATGGTGCGGGGCGACGGGTTCATAACGTCCTTCGCCCAGATGGCGGCGGGTCAGGCCGTAGTGTTCGATGTAATTCGTCAGTTCCAGCAGCATCACCGCCACAAACGCCTGCCAGACGAACAACCCCAGCCCGACCCATCCGCCAATCCCGATCGCCAGCGCCAGAAAGCCGACCTGCAGGGCGCCATAGCGCCAGAAGGGATTCGAGAAGCTCAGCGGCGGTTTGCCCGCGCGCGCCAGCATCGCCACCTCGGCCCGCCAGGCGGAAAGCGGCCCCTTTGCCAGCACACGGGGAAAGAACCGCCAGAAGCCTTCGTTATAGCGCGCGGTGACCGCATCGCGCGGCGTGCCGACCCAGAGGTGATGCACCCTGAGGTGCTCGCTGCGAAAATGGCTGTAAAGGGTCGAGGCCATCAGAAGATCGCCCAACCAGCGTTCCAGTTTCGTCTTCTGATGCATCAATTCATGGGCATAAACGATTCCCACCCCGCCGGAGGAAACACCCACGGCAAAGAACAGGATCAGGGATTCGTGCCAGGTCAGCGTAGAATGGCGGGTGGTGAACCAGAGCGTGCCGAAGATCAGCACCATCTGCACCGGGAACCAGATCAGGGTAACGAGGCGGTACCAGAAAAGACCGGCCAGCGGCGCGTCGGGATCGGGGTTGTCGGTGTTCAGGCCAAAAATCGCATCCAGCGCCGTCACCACGCCAAAGGCATAGAGGAGGGACGGCGCCAGCCACCAGCCGCCCCAGAGCGCGCCAATCGCGATGAGCGGCACAAAGCCCAGCGACAGCCAGAAGGGCAGGGCGGACAGGAACGGGGACTTGCGCATGGGGGCACCTCTGGCGGCCAGTCTAGCCCTGCGGCGGCGCCGCGAAAAGGTCGCCGGTTGCCGCATGGTCCCAGACCTTGCGCATCAGGGTGGGGAGGGCGTCGGGGTCGAACCCGGGGCGGAATTCGCCGGGCGCCGAGAGGGGGACGCGGGCGATGGCGACGCTCAGTTCCAGATGGAAATGGGTGAAGGTGTGGCGCACGGTGCCGGGCAGAATCCGCCAGTCGGCCTCCAGCGGCGGGGCCGGTGTGGGGGCGTCGGACCAGTCCGACCCCGGCCAGCCCGGCATGCCACCCAGAAGCCCCCGGGGCGGCCGGGTTTCCAGCAGGGGGGCGCCGTCCGCGCGGATCGCCACATAGGCGATGCCCCGGCGCGTGGGCTTTGGCGGTTTGGCGGCCTTGGCGGGCAGGGTTTCGGCGAGCCCCCGGGCCCGCGCTGCGCACATCCCTTCCAGCGGGCATTCCGCGCAGCGCGGCTTTTTCGGGGTGCAGATCGTGGCGCCCAGATCCATCGTCGCCTGCGCGAAATCACCCGGGCGCGTTGGTGGCGTCAGCGTGGCGGCCAGACGGGCCAGCGCGGGACGGGCGCGGGGAAGGGGATCGGTCAGGGCGAAAAGGCGCGCGACCACCCGTTCGACATTGCCGTCGACCACGGTTTCCGGGCGGTCAAAGGCGATCGCCGCCACTGCCGCCGCCGTATAGGCCCCCAGACCGGGCAAGGCGCGCAATGCGTCCAGCGAGTCGGGGAATGCGCCCCGCCCGGCGACGATCCGCGCGCAGGCGATCAGATTTCGGGCACGGGCATAGTATCCCAGTCCCGCCCATTCGGCCATCACCTCGGCCTCGGGCGCGGCGGCGAGGGACTGGACATCCGGCCAACGGGTTGTAAAGCGGTGAAAATATCCCTTGACCGCCGCCACTGTGGTCTGTTGCAGCATCACCTCGCTGAGCCAGACGCGGTAGGGGTCCGGTACCACGCCCGATGCGCGCTCGGCCGGGCCGATCCGCCAGGGCAGCACCCGCGCAGCCTTGTCATACCAGCGCAACAGGGCCGCCGCGACCTCGCCACCGTCACGCATTCTTGACGCCTCTTTCATTGGTGCCTCTGGCCATGGCCGCGGAACTCCTTAAGATAGTGCGCAAGAGTTTGAAAGCACGCCGCGCCGATGAGCCAACCCGCCGACACCCCCAAGGTCAGACGCCGCATGCGAGGCTTCGAGCCCGCCGGCGGCCTGCTGCGCGAGCCGATCCGCAAGGCAGGTGAAACGCGCGGCTTTGCGGTGACCCGGCTGCTGACCCACTGGACCGAGGTGGCGGGCCCCGATCTGGCGCCACTGTGCCGCCCGGTCAGTGTAAGTTACGCGCAAAAGGGGCTGGGGGCGACACTGACCCTGCTGGCCCCGGGGGCCGCCGCGCCGCTGGTGCAGATGCAGCTGGAACGGCTGCGCGAAAGGGTGAACGCGCTTTACGGCTATGCCGCCATCGCGCGAATCCGCCTGACCCAGAGCGCGGCGCAGGGTCTTGCCAACCCGGCGTTTTCCGGGCTGGCCGAGGCGCCACGCCCCTTTGAACATGCCAATGTCGGCCAACCCTCGCAGCAATCCCTGAGCCGCGCGCGCGAGGTGGTCGAAGGGCTGACCGCCGGGGTCAGCGACAGCGGGCTGAAAGCCGCGCTGGAGCGCCTCGCCACGGCGGTGCTGACCCGACAGACTTCGCGCGGCCTCGACGCGCCGCGCCGCAACGGAAAGGATAGTGCATGAATCGTCGTTCGCTTTTGCTGGGTTCGGGGGCTGCCGTGATTGCCGCCGGTGGTTACAGCGCCTGGTCGGTGATGGGGGGCGGGGATGCAGCGCCCGGGCTTACCCTGATCGAGCCTGCGGCGGCGCAGACCGCGACCGACGCCCCGCTGGACCTGTCGCGGGTCGAGGAAATGGTGCTGGGCAACCCGGATTCGCCCGTCGAGGTGATCGAATTCGCGTCCTACACCTGCCCGCATTGTGCGACCTTCCATTCCGGCGTGTTCCAGCAACTGAAGCGCGAGTATATCGACACCGGGCTGATCCGCTTTGTGTACCGCGAGGTCTACTTTGACGCCTATGGCCTTTGGGCGGCGCTGGTGGCGCGCTGCGGCGGGCCGATGCGGTATTTCGGCATCTCGTCGATGCTGTACGAAGAACAGGGCACCTGGTCGCGCGGCGCCGATGGCGCGGCGGTGGCCGACAATCTGCGCCGCATCGGGCGACGCGCGGGCATGTCCGACGACGAGATGAACGCCTGTCTGGCCGACCGCGATCTGGCGATGGCGATGATGCAGGTCTATCAGAACGGCGTGCAGGAATATGGCGTGCGCGGCACTCCGTCGTTCGTCATCAACGGGCAGCTTCATTCCAACATGAGCTTTGCCGAATTCCAGGGCATCCTGAACCCGCTTCTGGGTCGCTGATGACCGCCACACCGCTGAAAGGCCTGCGCGTCATCGAACTGGCGCGCATTCTGGCTGGCCCCTGGGCCGGCCAGACGCTGGCCGATCTGGGGGCCGAGGTGATCAAGGTCGAGGCCCCGGAAGGCGACGACACCCGCCGCTGGGGCCCGCCCTTCATTGACCGCGAGGGCGAGCCGGTCGCCGCCTATTTCCACGCGGCCAACCGGGGCAAGCGGTCGGTCACCGCCGATTTCACCACGCCCGAGGGTCAGGCCAAGGTGCGCGCCCTGCTGAAGGGCGCCGATATCGTGATCGAGAATTTCAAGGTCGGCGGCCTGAAGAAATACGGGCTCGATTACGCCAGCCTGCGCGAGGATTTTCCGGGGCTGATCTATTGCTCGATCACCGGATTCGGGCAGGACGGCCCCTATGCGCATCGCGCGGGATACGATTACATCATTCAGGGGATGTCGGGCCTGATGTCGATCACCGGCCCGGCCGAGGGCGAGCCGCATCGCGTCGGCGTGGCGGTGACCGACATTTTCACCGGAGTTTATGCCGCGACCGCCATTCTGGCCGCCGTGCATGAACGCAGCCGCACCTGCAAGGGCGCGCATCTTGACCTGAGCCTGTTCGATTGTGCCGTCTCGGTGATGGCCAATCAGGCGATGAACTATCTGGCGACCGGTGTGGCGCCGGGGCGAACCGGGAACTGGCATCCCAATCTGGGCCCCTATCAGGTGTTCGAGGTGGCGGACGGGCATATCATCATCGCGACCGGCAATGACGGGCAGTATCACCGGCTGTGTGATCTTCTGGGGCTGTCGGCGCTTAAGACCGATGCGCGGTTCCTGACCAATGCCGATCGCGTGGCGCACCGGGGTGTGCTGTCCGATCTGCTGACGCTGGCCACGCGCCAGCATTCCAAGGCGGCGCTGCTGAAGGCCTGCGAGGATGTCGGCGTGCCGGCAGGACCGATCAACCGCATGGACGAGGTGTTCGCCGATCCGCAGGTCAAGGCGCGCGGCATGGCGCTGGATCTGGGCGGGCTGCCCGGCGTGCGCTCGCCCTTTGTCATTGACGGCGCGCGCTGCGCCTCGGCGCTGCCAGCCCCGGTGCTGGGCGAGGGGGATTGAGCGGGTCAGGGGGGCATTCTGCCCCCCTCGGCCTGCGGCCTCACCCCCCTGAGGATATTTGAGGACAGATGAAAGGGCGGGGCCGTGCGGGATGAATCGGGGATCGCCCTTCTGGTGATCGACATGCAGGAAGGGATGGCGCGGCGAACCCGTGAGGGGCGCGAGCGGGCCAATCCGGGGGCCGAGGCGGCCGGGCGCGGTTTGCTGGCGCTGTTTCGCGCCCACGGCCTGCCGGTGGTGCATGTGTTTCACCACGATGCGGACCCGGATTCGCCGTTTCGCAAGGGCGCGCCGGACGGGGCGCCGATGGCGGGATTCGCGCCCGAGGGCGGCGAGGCGGTGTTCTGGAAATCGGGGTCTTCTGCCTTTGCGGGTACCGGGCTGGAGGCGCATCTGCGCGAGCGGCGTATCGGGCGGTTGGTGCTGATCGGTGCGGTGGCGGCGTTCTGTGTGACCTCGACCTGTCGGCAGGCCAGCGATCTGGGGTTTTCGGTGCTGCTGCCCGGCGATGCGCTGATCGGTTTCGACATTCCCGCGCATGACGGTGGGCGGATCGACGCGGGAACGGTGCTGCGGGTGACGCTGTCGCTGCTGGGTGCCGATTTCGCCCGGCTGCTGCGCGCCGATCAGGTTGGCGCGGCGCTGGACCTGTCGGCCGGCTGACCCCCTTTCCCCCGTTCTTTCGCGCCGCTAGGCTGGCGTAAATCCGAGCAAGGCAAGAGCATGACCAACCCTTTTCTGACCGACTGGACCGGGCCCTTTGGCCTGCCGCCCTTTGACACGATCAATGACGATCATTTTGCGCCGGCTTTTGACGCCGGGCTGGCCGAGGGCCGCGCCGCCGTGGCCGCGATCGCCGCGAACCCCGAGGCCCCGACATTCGCCAACACGATCGAGGCGCTGGAGCGCGCGGATGCGCTGCTCGACCGGGTGTCGGGCGTGTTCTTCAATCTGGCGGGATCGGATTCGAACCCCTCGCGCGAGGCGCTGAGCCGCGACCTGGCGCCGAAACTGTCGGCCTATTCCAGCGAGATCACGTCGAACGCGGCGCTGTGGTCGCGGGTGAAGGCTTTGTGGGAGCGGCGCGAGGACCTGGGGCTGGAGCCCGAGCAGGCGCGGGTGCTGATGCTCTATCACCGGATGTTTGTGCGCGCGGGTGCCGCGCTGGATGCCGAGGGGTCGGCGCGGATGGCGGCAGTCAAGGCGCGGCTGGCGTCGCTGGGCACCGCGTTCACGCAGAACCTGCTGGCGGACGAGCGTGACTGGTTCATGCCGCTCGATGACCTTGCCGGCCTGCCCGGGTTCGTGATCGACACCGCCCGTGCCGCCGCCGAAGAGCGCGGGCAGCCCGGGCATGGCGTGACGCTGAACCGTTCGCTGATCGTGCCCTTCCTGCAATATTCCACCCGCCGCGACCTGCGCCAGCGCGCCTACGAGGCCTGGGTGGCGCGCGGCGCCAATGGTGGTGCCACCGACAACCGCGCGATTGCGGCGGAAACGCTGGCCCTGCGGCATGAACGCGCCACCTTGCTGGGCCACGCGAATTTCGCCCGCTACAAGCTGGAAACCGAGATGGCCCGCAGCCCCGAGGCGGTGCGCGATCTGTTGATGCGCGTCTGGGCCCCGGCGCGGGCGGCGGCCGAAAAGGACGCGGCGGCGATGGAGGCAATGCTGCACGCCGACGGGTTTGCCGGGCCGCTGGAACCCTGGGACTGGCGATTCTATGCGGAAAAGCGCCGTCTGGCGCTGCATGATTTCGATGAGGCGGCGCTGAAACCCTATCTGTCGCTCGACGCCATGGTCGCGGCGGCCTTTGACGTGGCGGGGCGGTTGTTCGGCCTGGAATTCCGGCCCCTCGATGTCCCGCTCTATCACCCCGATGCCCGCGCCTGGGAGGTGACCCGCGACGGGCGGCATCTGGCGGTGTTCATCGGTGACTATTTTGCCCGGTCCTCGAAACGCTCGGGCGCGTGGATGTCGAGCTTTCGCGACCAGTCGCGCCTGGACGGCGAGGTCCGGCCCATCGTCGTCAATGTCTGCAACTTTGCCAAGGGGTCGCCGGCCCTGTTGTCCTGGGATGACGCGCGCACGCTGTTTCACGAGTTCGGCCACGCCTTGCACGGCATGCTGACCGACACCCGATACAAGTTCATTTCCGGCACTTCGGTCGCACGAGATTTTGTCGAATTGCCCAGCCAATTGTATGAACACTGGCTGGAAGTCCCCGAGGTGATCGAAACCCACGCCCGCCATTGGCAGACCGGCGAGGTCATGCCCGCGGATCTACGCGCCAAGCTGAAAGGGGCGGCGACCTGGGATCAGGGCTTTGC
>CALEZJ010000435.1 GCA_937927885.1 uncultured Paracoccaceae bacterium
CAAGGGGGCCGGGACAGGCCCCGCAACAACAGGAGAGAGAGTGATGAAGAAACTGGTTCTGACCGCCTCGGCGCTGGCGCTGCTGGCCGGGACTGCCATGGCCGACCCCGTTCGCGTGGGCATCGCCGCCGAACCCTATCCGCCTTTCGCCTCGCCGGATGCGGCCGGCAACTGGGTCGGCTGGGAGGTCGAGATCATCGAGGCGGTCTGCGCCGCCGCCGAACTGGAATGTGAAATCACCCCCACCGCCTGGGACGGCATCATCCCGGCGCTGGTGTCGGGCCGGATCGACGCCATCATGGCCTCGATGTCGATCACCGAGGACCGGCTGCAAACCATCGATTTTTCAGACCCCTACTACAACACGCCCACCGTGATCGTCGGTCAGCGCGACATCCAGATGGATGCCACCCCCGAAGGGCTGGCGGGCCGGGTGATCGGCGTGCAGGTCTCGACCATCCATCAGACCTATGCCCAGACCTATTTCGAGGCGGCCAGCGAGTTGCGCACCTACCAGACGCAGGACGAGGCCAACCAGGACCTCGCCGCCGGGCGGATCGACGCGACGCAGGCGGATTCGCTGGCGCTCGATGAATTCCTCGCCACCGAGGCCGGGGCCTGCTGCGAGGTCAAGGGCGTGGTCGCCATGGACGAATCCATTCTGGGCCTGGGCGTCGGTGTCGGCGTGCGCAAGGGTGATGATGCTTTGCGCGAGGCGTTCAACCGGGGCATCGCCGCCATTCTGGCCGATGGCACCTATGACCGCATCTCGGCGGGCTATTTCGCGACCTCGATCTACGGGCAGTAAGTGCTCGACTGGCTGTTTGCCGGTTGGCCGGGGCTTCAGGCCTCGGCCGCGCTTCTGGCGCTCGAGCCTCCGGGCTGGGGCGGCAACCTGCTTCGCGGCGCGGCCAATTCGCTGATCATCGCGCTCGGGGCCTTTGGCCTCGGTCTGGTGATCGGCACCGCGGGCGCCCTGGGCAAGCTCGGTGGCGGACCGGTGACGCGCGATCTGCTGGCGGTCTACACCACCATCGTGCGCGCGGTGCCGGAACTGATCCTGATCCTGCTTCTGTATTACGCGGGCACGGACCTGCTCAATCAGGTCCTGCGGCTGATGGGGCAGCGCCCGGTGGAAATCTCGGGCCTCGCCGCCGGGATCGGGGTTCTGGGCGTGGTGCAGGGCGCCTATGCGACCGAGGTCCTGCGCGGCGCCATTCAGGCGGTGCCAAGGGGCCAGATCGAGGCCGCGCGCGCCTTTGGCATGGGGCCGCTGCAGGTGTTTCGCCGCGTGACGCTGCCTGCGATGCTGCCGCTGGCCTTGCCGGGCCTGTCGAACCTGTGGCTGATCGCCACCAAGGACACGGCGCTGCTGGCGATCGTCGGGTTCAGCGAACTCACGCTGGAAACCCGGCAGGCGGCGGGGTCGACCCGGGCCTATTTCACCTTCTTTCTGGCGGCGGGGGCGATCTACCTCGTGATGACGTTGGTGTCGGGCCGCGTGTTTGGCTGGATCGAGGCGCGCTATCGGCGCGGGCAGGCGCGGGCATGAGGGCGTTCTGGCAACCGCACCGCATCGTCTTGGTCGCGCTCGCACTGGGGCTGGCGGTCTGGGCCGCGCTGACGATGCGCTGGGGCTGGATCCCGCGCTATGCCCCGCTGGCGCTGGAAGGGATGTGGCGCACGATCTGGCTCTTGGGGCTGTCGGTGGGGATCGGCTTTGCGCTGGCCGTGCCGCTCGGACTGGCGCAGGCGGCGGGGCCCTGGTGGCTGGCCGCCCCCGCGCGGGCCTTCTGCACCGTCATCCGCGGCACGCCGCTTCTGCTGCAGATCTGGCTGGTCTATTACGGCCTTGGCAGCCTCTTTCCGCAATACCCCTGGATCCGCCAGTCCGAACTCTGGCCGATCCTGCGGCAGGCCTGGCCCTATGCGCTGGTGGCGCTCAGCCTGTCTTTCGCGGGCTACGAGGGCGAGGTGATGCGCGGCGCCTTCAAATCCGTCCCGGCGGGGCAATTGACCGCGGCACGGGCCTTCGGGTTCTCGCGCGTCGCCACCTTCCGCCGCGTCTGGCTGCCGCAGGGGCTGGCGCGCGCGCTGCCGACGCTGGGCGGCGAGACGATCCTGCAACTGAAGGCCACGCCGCTGGTCGCCACCATCACGGTGATCGAAATCTATGCCGTCGCCAGCCGGGTGCGGCAGGATACCTTCATCATCTACGAACCGCTCCTGCTGCTGGCGCTCGCCTATCTCGCACTGGCCGGGGTGATCGCGCTGGGGTTCCGCTGGCTCGAACGCCGGATGGTGCGCGGCCTACACTGAGGTCACCACCCGCACCTGCCACTGCGCACAGCGCGCGGCCAGCGGGGCGGGCAGGGGGCGGTCGGTGAACATCGCCTCCAGCACCGACAGCGAGTCGATGCGCGCGGGCGCCGTGCGGGTCAGTTTCGAATGATCCGCCACCAGCCAGGCCCGCCGCGCCTGCGCGATCAGGGTGCGCGACACCCCGACCTCGTGGATGTCATAATCCAGCATGTCCCCTTCGGCGTCCAGCGCCGAACAGCCGATCACCGCGATATCCACCTTGAACTGACGGATCGCCGATTCGGTCAGGGGCCCCGTCAAACCGCCATCCGACCGGCGCAGCGTGCCGCCGGTCAGGATCACCTGACATTGCGGGTTTTCCGTCAGGATGTTGGCGATGTTCATGTTGTTGGTCACCACCATCAGCCCGTCATGGCGCCGCAGCTCGCGCGCCACCGCCTCGGTCGTGGTGCCGATCGCCAGAAAGACCGAGGCCCCCTCGGGGATTTCCGCCGCCACCAGCCGCGCGATGGCCTGCTTTTCCTCGGCGTTCAGCGTCGCTCGGTCGTGATAGCCGATGTTCACCGTGCCCGATCGCAGGATCGCCCCGCCGTGCACGCGCTCCAGCTTGCCCGCCTCGTCCAGTTCCGACAGATCGCGCCGGATCGTCTGCGCCGTCACGCCAAAGCGCTGCGCCAGATCGTCGACCGTCACCCGCCCCTCGGCGCGGGCGATGTCGAGGATTTCCGGCAGGCGAAACCTGAGGGCCATGATTCGGGTCCTTTTCCGGCCAGTGTCCCGCCTTGCCGCCCGATGCGCAAGCAAAGGCATCAAAGTCGCGCGATTTCGCGGCGTGTTGCCGGGGCAATGTTGCGTCTTGGTCATGTTCCGGCCTATAATCGAGCGGAAACGAAAATATTCGCGCATCCGGTGCCACAATGTCCCCTGCCGCCCCCCCCCTCTACGACCTCGTCATCATCGGTGGCGGGATCAACGGCTGCGGCATTGCCCGGGACGCGGCGGGGCGGGGGCCAAACTCTTTCACGGCGGCCTCCGGTATCTCGAATATGGCGAGGTGAGGCTGGTGCGCGAGGCGCTGATCGAACGCGAAACGCTCCTGCGCGCCATGCCGCATATCGCCTGGCCGATGCGCTTTGTGCTGCCCTATCACGCCGCGATGCGCTTTGACGCCGAAACCCCGGTGTCGCGCCTGCTCGCGCGGGTCATGCCCTGGATGCGCGGGCGCAGGCCGGCCTGGCTGATCCGGCTGGGCCTCTTTGCCTATGACCATCTGGGCGGGCGCAAGATCCTGCCCGGCACGACCCGGCTGGACCTGCGCTCGGCCCCCGAGGGCGCACCGCTGAAGCCCGATTTCGCCATGGCCTATGAATATTCCGACTGCTGGGTGCAGGATTCGCGCCTCGTGGTGCTGAACGCGCGCGACGCGGCGGCGCGGGGCGCCCGGGTTCTGACCCGCACCCGGGTCGAAGCCGCAAAGGTCGAGGACGGGCACTGGACCGTCACGCTGTCGGATGGCCAAAGGGTGCGCGCCCGCGCGCTGGTCAATGCCGCCGGGCCCTGGGTGGGGCAGGTGATCCGCGACATCGTCCGCAGCAACACGCAGGAAAACGTCCGGCTGGTGCGCGGCTCGCATATCGTCACGCGGCGGCTTTTCGACCACGACAAGGCCTATTTCCTGCAAGGGCAGGATGGTCGCATCATCTTTGCCATCCCCTACGAGCAGGATTTCACCCTGATCGGCACCACCGACGCCGACCATGCCAACCCCGACGCGCGCCCCGAATGCACCGAGGCCGAGCGCGACTATCTCTGCGCCTTCGCCAGTCGCTATTTCCGCCGAACGGTGACGCCCGCGGATGTGATCTGGAGCTATTCCGGCGTGCGCCCGCTTTACGATGACGGCGCCCGCAGTGCCACGGCGGCGACGCGCGACTATGTGCTGAAGGTGGAAACCGGGGCGGGGGCGCCGGTGCTCAATGTGTTCGGCGGCAAGATCACCACCTATCGGCGGCTGGCCGAATCGGCGCTGGAGAAACTGTCCGCGCATCTGCCGATGGCGGGGCGCTGGACGGCCGGGGTCGCGCTGCCGGGCGGCGATTTTGCGGTCGATGGCGTGCCTGCACTGGTCGCCGACCTGCGCGCGCGCCACCCGTTCCTGACGCAGGACTGGGCGCTCAGGCTGGTGCGGGCCTATGGCACCGAAGCCGCGCAGATTCTGGGCGAGGCGCAAGGCGCCGCCGATCTGGGCCGCGACTTTGGCGGAACGCTGACCGAATCCGAGGTGCGCTGGCTGATGGACCGCGAATGGGCGACCAGTGCCGAGGATATCCTGTGGCGCCGCACCCGGCTGGGCCTGCGGCTGGACGCGGGGCAGGTGGCGGCGTTGCAGGGCTGGATCGAGGCGCGCCCGTAAGGTGGGGTTAAACCCCACCCTAC
>CALEZJ010000436.1 GCA_937927885.1 uncultured Paracoccaceae bacterium
ATCCTGGGATTGCACATAATTGGTCAGGCCATAGGGGGTATCGTTCGCGATGGCCAGCGCCTCGGCTTCATCTTCGAACGGGATGATAGACAGCACCGGACCAAAGATTTCCTCCCGCGCAATCGTCATCTGGTTGGTGACATCGGCAAATACCGTCGGCCGCACGAAATACCCCCGGTTCAGCCCATCGGGGCGCCCCAGCCCCCCGGCCACCAGCCGCGCGCCTTCATCGATACCCTTCTGGATCAGACCCTGGATCTTGTCGAATTGCGCCTGGCTGACCACCGGGCCGATGTGGCCACCACTCTCATGGGCGCTGGCGACGCGGGTTTTCGCCGCGGTTTCGGCAGCGATTTCCACCGCGCGATCATAGATCGACCGCTCCACCAGCATCCGCGTCGGCGCGTTGCAGGATTGGCCCGAGTTGTTGAAACAATGTCTCGCGCCCCGCATGACCGCCTTGTCGTCGGCATCGGCAAAGATGATGTTGGCCCCCTTGCCGCCCAGTTCCAGATGGATGTGCTTCAGCGTCTCGGCCGCGTTTCTTGAAATCGCGATGCCGGCACGCGTCGAGCCGGTAAAGCTGACCATATCGACATCGGGGTGACCTGACAGCTGCGTTCCCACACCCTGTCCGTCACCGTTCACCAGATTGAAGACACCCTGTGGCACACCTGCCTCGTCAAGGATCTCGGCAAACAGCATCGACGAAAGCGGTGCCAGTTCGGAGGGCTTCAGCACCATTGTGCACCCCGCGAGCAGGGCCGGTATGACCTTGAGCGTGACCTGATTCATCGGCCAGTTCCAGGGCGTTATCAGCGCGCAGACTCCGACTGCCTCCTTGATGATCCGATCCTCGGGCGCATGGGGGCCCAACGGCGCCTCCCATTCGATCTGCTCGAAGGCACGGATGAAATTCTCGATGTGCCAAGTGCCGCTGCCCGATTGGCTGGTCTTTGCCATATCGATCGGTGCGCCCATCTCCATCGAGATCAGGGCGCCCATCTCGTCGTTGCGCCGCTTGTAGACCTCGAGAATCCGTTCCACCAGGGCCAGCCGCTCGCGCGGCTCGCTGGCCATATACGCGGGCAGGGCCGCCCGGGCCGCAGCGACCGCCGCATCGGTATCCGCCGCCCCACCCAGCGCGATCACCGCACAGGGTTCCTCGGTCGAGGGGTCAATGACGTGGAGATCCTGCCCGGCGCGCGGACGAACCCAGGCGCCATTGATATAGAAGTCACGTTTGACCAGCATTCCAGCCTCCCTCGGGCGCGTTTGGCACAAAATGTCATTGCGGCCCCGCAAGGGCAAGGGCCGGTTCGGACTTCCCGTCGAAGCCCGAGGGACGAAAGCCTCCCCATGATGCAGCAGGCATCCGGTGCCCAGCCGGACGCCTGCAATCGCACGGGCCGGGCGTGCAGCGTTCGCATGGCGACGCCGGTCTCGGGTAGCCGTGGGCCCATTGATCCACCACCCTCACAGAGACCCTGCGCGAAGGTGACGGGTCACTTTTTCCTTTTGTGAGGGCTGGCCCTTGGGCATGAGCAGCTCCGGCGGGCCGCGGATGTTCGTTGCGGGGTGTGCGCCACCCTGCAAGCCCTCCCTGCAGCGAACGATCCAAAGCCACGCAGTGTCGGCCGACGCATCGAGCGGGCCGTCCGCGAACGTCGGCGTCACCTCGCCTGCAAGACCGGACAGGTGCCAGACGCATGCGGGGGAGAGGCTTTCGGCAAGACAAACCCCGCATCCGGCTTCGATTGACCAGGGACCGGCCGCAGCCGACGCGCCGGAGAGGAGGAGCACGGCTAATGCACACGCGATGAGGGGCCAAGACCGAGTCATACACCAGTATGGGCAGGCACCGATTAAGCCCGGGTTAAGGGATCTGTCCGCGTCGGGCGTTGATAGCGATCGGCTCGCGCGCCTGTGTAGAGCGGTGAACAAATTGGCAGATGCGGCGGTGCATTGGCTGCGTTATGGGTGTGGCATGAACCGCCTATGGATCCTTGCCTCTCTGGCCCTCGCCTGCGCGTCCCTGGCAGCACCGGCACGCGCGACGCCAATCGCATTGTCTGAAATATCTCGATATTTCAACAGCTTCAGCACAGCTCAAGCGGATTTTACGCAAGTTAATGCCGATGGCTCCCTCGCGACCGGTCGGCTGATGATCCACCGCCCGGGGCGCATCCGGTTTGAATACGACCCGCCCGACCCGACCCTGGTGATGGCCACAGGCGGTTCGGTGAATATCTTCGACGCGCGCTCAAACAGCGGGCCGACGAGCTATCCGCTGAATCGAACGCCACTGGCCTTGATCCTGGGCAGTACGGTCAATCTCGATCGCGCGCGCATGGTGGTGGCGCACGGCGAGGACGGGCAGACCACTTTCGTCGTGGCGCAGGACCCGGATCACCCTGAACATGGCCATATCCGGTTGGTTTTTAGTGCTGATCCCACCGAATTGCGGCAGTGGATCGTTACTGACGACACCGGTCGCGAGACGACCGTCATCCTGGGAACGCTCGCCACCGGCGTGTCGTTGGGCGGGCTGCTGTTCAACCTCGACGCGGAACTGGCGCGCCGGGGCGTGCAGATTGATCGCTAGCGCCTCCCGCAAGCGCGCAGTTGCGAATCATACATGATCGCTCGCCGCTCGACCCGGTCGGCCACGTCCATCAGCCAGCGCTTCGACCGGTAGCTCTGCCGCGCATAGCCGGCATGCCCCTCGTGATAGGCGAGATAGAGATTTCGCGGGTCGGTCGGGCGGATGCCGTTGCGCGAAAGTGCTTCGGAGGCATACCAGCCTATGAAATCCGTGGCATGCGCGATGTTGGTCCGGTCTGCACGGCGGTTGTTGGTAGCGGATTGGTATTCCTCCCAGGTGCCGTCCAGTGCCTGACTGTACCCATACGCGGACGATTGCCGCCCCATGGGGATCACGCCAGCGGCAAAGCGGTGGGGCGTGCGGGCATCGCCATCAAACCGGCTTTCGGCATGGATGATCGCCATCTGAACCGGCACCGGCACATTCCAGCGTCGCTCGGTGTCCTGCATTGCACGAAGATAGGCCGGGCGTTCGACCGCCAGCGCGCAGGCGTCGTCCTGGTTGCGAGGCGGGCTGCTCTCACGCGAACCCCCGCCGCAAGCGGCAAGAAAAAAGGCGACCGCCATCAAGCGGAGGACACTGCTCATCAATCTGCCTCGAACTGTCTGTTTCTTGTATTTTCCTCCTTATAGCCGATTTCGCCCGGATTTGAAACGGCCGAACGGTAACATCCGGTTGCACGCGGGCGACGGGGGCACGCGGTTCGCCACATTTGCGCCGCAGTTCCGTCACTGTTGGGCCACGTTTCACACACTGTTTCCCGATCCTGCCGCCCACGGTCTGGACGTCGCACCGAGGTTTGCGTTAATCACGGGACATGAAAGGGAGTCCCATGTTGTTGGCCCAGGCAAAATTCGCGCTCGGTCAGGTGGTTCGCCACCGCGAGCACCCGTTCCGGGGTGTGGTGTTCGACGTTGACGCCATGTTTGCCAACACCCAGGAGTGGTACGATTCGATTCCCGAGGACAGCCGACCGTCCAAGGACCAGCCCTTCTACCATCTGCTGGCGGAGAACGATCACAGCTATTACGTCGCCTATGTTTCCGAGCAGAACCTTGTCGCCGACGATTCCGGCGGGCCGGTGGACCATCCGGATCTGGCCGATCTGTTTGGCGATTTTCAGGACGGCCATTATCCACTGAATGTCGCGCTCAACTGATTTCGACAGATACGTGTATCCGGGATCAGTCGAATCCCGACCACGGGATGCGCATGGACAGCAGGTTTCGTCCCTGATCGCGGGCATAGACCAGTTCTGACGTCAGACACCGGATGATGTGCCAACCGAACCCGCCTTCGGGCAGTTCGTCAGGCGGTGAAATCGTCGGCAGGTCGGGCGAGGGAGCCACGCCTGACGGCATGGGCCGCCCTCGGTCCGAGATGGTGCACACCAGACCGTTGCGCTGGATCGACACGAGCAGATCGACTGGACCCGCACCGTCGGAATAGGCGTGTTCCGCCACGTTGTTCAACGCCTCGGCCAGGATCAGTTCAACGTTGGACGCATCCTCGGCGCCGATCCCCGCCTGATCCAGCGACAGCATCATGGCCTGCAGCGTCGCGCGGGTTTCGGTATCGGTGGAAGTGAACTGCCGACGAAACAGCATGCTGCGGCCCTGCTCGGCGTGCGACCCATGGTCGCGCTGGGGAGCGCCGGGGCCGACGGTTTTCGCGAGCATGATCGCACCCTCCCCCCGGGGCATCATCCGGCGGCCTGGAGGCTGCCCGGAGGATGCGGATGAATGGTGAAGACGCTGTTCATCCGCGTCAGGCGGAACACCTTGGCCACGGGCGGGGTCAAGCCCGCCAGTTCCAGCGGCCGCGCGGCACCGAGCAGCTTCATCACCGCAACCACGGCGCCCAGACCACTGCTGTCGAGGAAGGTGACCTGCGACAGATCGAGAATGACCGGCGTTCCCGGTTCTTCGGCTGCGAGCCGGACCGATTCCTTGAAATCAATCGCCACGGCAGCGTCAACGCGGCTGTCGTTGATCGTGATGACCAGCGCCGGGCCTGCCCTTGACGTAGAGATGTCCATCCTCACCCCCGAGATTCGCTTGTTCCTGACCCAGCCTAGGCGCTAAGTCTTTCCAAAAGGTTCACGGCAAAGGGGACGGACATGGCCGAGGTTGTCATCATCGGTGCCGCGCGCACCCCCATGGGCGGGTTTCAGGGAGTCTTTTCCGGGATACCCGCCGCCGAACTGGGTGGCGCCGCCATCGCCGCTGCTCTGGAAAGCGCCGCGACCCCGGCTGAACGGGTCGAGGAACTGATCATGGGCTGCGTTCTGCCGGCGGGTCAGGGCCAGGCCCCGGCGCGTCAGGCAGGGTTTCGGGGCGGTCTCGGCCCCGAGGTTCCGGCCACCACGCTGAACAAGATGTGTGGCTCGGGGATGAAGGCGGTGATGAT
>CALEZJ010000437.1 GCA_937927885.1 uncultured Paracoccaceae bacterium
TTTGAGCAACACATTGTTTTTCCTCAAAAGTCGCACTTCAATCTTGAATCCACCCCGCGAATAAAGTCATGGCCCATAATGAAGATTATGTAAAATATGGACCGTTCACCCGTCGGTCTTGCGGGTCTCATCCAGAAGCCCGGCAAGGCCGTCCTCGAAATTGACTCCGATTTCCTCGCCCAGTTTTTTCATCACCGGCAATTGCAGAGCTGCGCCAAGCATCGCGTCAAAGGCCTGATTGACGGGCGCCTTCGTGCTGCCGTCACCAGTGCCCCCTGACATCTGTCCCAGCCCAGAGATCTGATTGATGCGGATCGAGTCGATCTTTTCAGCGGGCTTCACCATCTCCTGCACGATCCGGGGCAGCGCCTCCAGCCGAGCCATTTGTACCCGCATGGCGATGATCTCGGCCGACAGGGTGTTTTCCGAGTTGGCCAGCGCCTGACGCCCCTCGGCCTCGGCCAGAAGATCGGCCTTCTTGGCCTCGGCGCGAATGGTGATGGCGTCCGCTTCGGCCTGCGCCTCTTCACGCAGGGCGGCGGCACGGTCGGCGGCGGCATCCCGTTCGGCGGTGGCTGCCAGACGGATGCGGGTCGCCTCGCGTTCGGCCTCGCGGGTGGCCTCGATGATGGCGATCTGTTTGGCACGCTCGGCACTGGCCACCGCACGCGCGGTCTCGATGGCTTCCGCTGCCTTGGTCGCCTCGGCGCGGGCAAAGTCGGCCGAGGCCCGGGCGCGGCTTTCCTCCTCGGACTTTTGCGCAATGATGATCTGGCGTTCCTGGTTGGCAACCTCGATCTCGCGCTCCTTGGTGATCTGCGCTTCGTCGATTGCACGAGCTCGCGCGATTTCGGCCTGCTTGATCTCCTGCTCGCGACGGATACGCGCACGTTCGGTTTCCGAGGCGGACAATTCGCGCGAGCGGGCAATCTCGGCGGCCTGCGCGGCCTTCAGCAGTTCCACTTCCTGTTCGCGGGCGATGCGGGCCTCTTCCTGCTCGCGCGCGATTTGCAGCTTCAGCCGCTCGGCCTCCATCGCCGAGCGACGGCCAGAACAATCCGCCTCGGCATCAATCGCCGCGCGTTCCTTCTTTGACTTGGCGATAACCTCGGCCAGCTTGCGCATCCCGACCGCGTTGAAGGCGTTGTTTTCATCGAGTGCGGAAAACGGCGTCTGGTCAAGCGCTGTCAGCGAGACAGATTCCAGTTCCAACCCGTTCTTCAAAAGGTCATTCGATACCGCATTCTGCACCTCCTGCACAAACGACGTCCGGTTTTCATGGAGTTCATCCATGGTCATCCGCGCAGCCACCGCGCGCAGACCGTCGATCAGTTTGCCTTCGATCATTTCGCGCAACCCGTCGACCTTGAAGGTCTTTTCCCCCAGCGTCTGCGCGGCACGGCTGATGCCGTCCTCCGTCGCCTGCACGGAAACGTAAAATTCCGCGCCAACATCAACCCGCATGCGGTCCTTGGTGATCAGCGCACCTTCGGCGGCACGCTTCACCTCCAGCCGCAGGGTCTTCATGTTCACCGGGCTGATTTCATGCAACAGCGGAATGACGATCGAACCGCCGTCCATGATGACCCGCTTGCCGCCTGCGCCGGTCTTGACCAGGCTGACCTCGCGCGTGGCGCGGCGATAGAGCCGCCCGAGGATCAACCCGATCAGCAGCACAAAGGCGACAATCGCGCCGAGAATGATGAGAAATGTCATGAAATCCATGGCGTAGCCCTTTCAAAAGCTAGGGAAAACTCAACTCAAGCGGACGATGCGCAGGCCCCAGCGACCCTGTCCCTGGCGCTCGCGCAAGGTCAGGACCTCGGTTCCCTCTGGAATTTCCTCGCCGACGACAAAGGGTTCGCAGCGAAGGTGATGCACGTTGCCGTGACGGTCGAACAGCCGCACCTCGGCCGGTGAGCCGCTGCGCGCCGTGCCTTGGCTGACCACACCGCGCAAGCCGCCAAGAAACTGGATCGAAGTGGCGCTGGTTTCGACCCCAGGTAGAAGCCGTCCGAAAAGCCGTGCGAAGCGGCGTGCAAAAGCGAGCCCAAGCACCAATGCACCAGCGCCCACCACCAGCAAAGGCAAGGGTCCACCAAGGGTCGAGGTCGCCAGCGACTGCACCGCCAGCCCGCTGACGCCAAACCCCAGCGCCAGCGCCGCCAGCCAGACCATGAAGGGCGAATGCCCCAGCCCAAGCAGGCCCGAAAGCCCACCGGGTTCAAGGGGCGCCGCCCCGAGGTCATCGAGAGCTTCGCTGGCGGCAAGTAGTTGCGGCACATCGGGCTCTGTCCCGGGGTCGAGGTCAAAGCTGGACTCGAGCGGCGAGAGGTCCGCGGACTCGCCTTCCCCACTCAGTACCGAGCCTCCGACCAAGAGGGCCACCACCTCGACCAGCAAAAGCGCCAGAAGGAAACCCAGCGCGAGGGCAAAGGGCACATAGGGTAGCGAAAGCAGACTGGCCATCACGCGCCCCCTGGTTGTCCAGAAGGGATACTGGGGAATGGCGCGCGACGGATCAAGCTTTTATGCCCGGCGTTCACCTCAGGGTGAAGCCGCCTTGCCGGACTGCCCCAGTTGCCCCGCCTGATCGAGTTCGCGACGCAGGCGGTCCTCTTCGGCCGCCTTGGGCGTGGTAAAGCGCGCCAGCAGCAAGTAGGCGACCGGGGTCAGGAACAGCGTGACCACTGTTGCCAGCCCAAGCCCGCCAACGATCACCCAGCCCAGAGCGGTGCGGGCCTCGGCACCGGCCCCTTGCGAAAGGATCAGCGGCACGCCGCCCAGAACGGTAGACACCATGGTCATCATCACCGGGCGCAGACGGATTGTCGCGCCCTCGGTGATCGCCTCGCGCACGGACCGGCCCTGATCGCGCAACTGATTGGCGAATTCGACGATCAGGATCCCGTTCTTGGCCATGATCCCCACCAGCAGCACCAGTCCGATCTGCGAATAGACATTCAGCGTTCCGCCTGTCAGCACCAGCGCAAAGACCGCGCAGGCCAGCCCCATCGGCACGGTGGACATGACAATCACCGCTGACACGAAGCTTTCGAATTGCGCAGCAAGGACAAGAAGCACGACGAGAATGGCAAACCCGAAGGTCAGAAGGATGGCGGAATTCGTCTCGCCCAGCGTCGCGGCCTCGGCGAGAGGAACGATGCGGCTGCCGGGGGGCAGGATTTCGGCCGCCAACGACTCGACCTCGGCCAAGGCCTGACCCATGGATAAAGCGGGGGTCAGCCCCGCCGTTATGGGGACCGAACGCATCTGCGATTCGCGCCCCAGTTCCGGGGCGACAGCGCGTTCCGACAGCGAGATGAAGGCCGAAATCGGCACCATCTGCCCGTCGCGGGTGGGCACGAAGATACGCTCCAGATCGCCGGGGTCGTTCACCGGATCGGCGGTGGAAATCAGGCGGATGTCGAAACTGTCGTCATCAAGGAACAGCGTGCCCACCGTGCGGCCGTCCAGCACCGATTGCAGCGCCTCGCCCAAGCCGTCGATCGCCACGCCCAGATCCTCGGCGCGGGTGCGGTCAACCTCGATGAAAAGCTGCGGCTGCGTGGTGTCATAGCCCAGCCGCACCTGACCAAAGGCGGGGTTCTGCTCCATCGCGGCAACGAGCGCCGCGGCCTGATCGCTTAGCCCCTCATAGGTCGATCCAACGATGGCAAAGCTCAGCCCCTGCCCCGCCCCTCGGATCCGCAGACTGTTGGGCTGCATGGCGAAGGCGCGCACACCGATCACCTGAGCCAGCGCGCGATTGACCTCGGCCACGATTGCCTGCTGGCTGCGGGAACGCTGATCCCAGTTGGCAAGCGTTATTACCATGAAACCAGAGTTCGACGTGCCGCCCGATCCTGCGATGGAAAAGAGGTTGGTTACCTCGCCCCCCGCCAGAATCGGTGCCAGAGCATCCTCGATCTCGCGCATGCGCGCGGCGGTGTAGTCCAGCGAGACCCCCTCAGGCGCCTGCACGCGCAGGGCGACCATGGCGCGGTCTTCGGGCGGGGTCAGTTCCTGCCGGATCGTCCCGGCCAGAACCAGCGCAGCCACCGCGATCAACCCGCTGAACACCAGCACCACCATCGGCGCCGCAAGCGCGGCAAGCAGGCTTCGACGGTAAAGCGCAGCCAGAACGTCGCCCAGTCGCTGCATCGGTCCGCGCCGGGTGACCGGGGCACCGTCACCCAGTATGCGGCTGGCCAGCACCGGACAAAGCGTCAACGCAACGATCGAGGAAAGCATCACCGCCATGGCGAGGGTAAAGCCGAACTCGCGAAAAAGCCCCCCCGCCTGCCCTGGCAGGAATGACAGCGGCACAAAGACCGCCGCCAGCGTGGCCGTCGTGGTGACCACGGCAAAGAAGACCTGCTGCGTGCCCAGTACGGCGGCGGCGCGGGCACCCATCCCCTCGGCGCGGCGGCGCACGATGTTTTCCAGCACTACGATGGCGTCATCAACCACCATCCCGGTGGCCAGCACCAAGGCCAGCAAGGTCAGGATGTTGATGGAAAACCCCGCCACCCAGATCGCCGCCAGCGTGCCGATCAGCGCCACCGGCATGGCGATGGCGGGTACCAGTGTGGCGCGCAGGTCCAGCAGGAAGACAAAAATCACCGCCACCACGATCAGCGTAGCCAGGCCCAGCGTCAGAACCACCTCGTCGATGGCGCCCTGGATGAAGGTGGCATCATCCGATGTGATGACCAGCGAGACCTCGGGCGGCAACAAGGGTTGCAGATCAGCCACCGCGCGGCTGACCGATTGCGAGATCGACAGCGTGTTCGACTGTGCGGCCCGGATGATGCCCAGCCCCACGCCGGCCTCACCATTGGCGCGCAGGATGGAATCGCCAAGGCCCGGCCCCAGACTGACCTGCGCCACATCGCCCAGCCTTATGCCATCACGCAGCGACAGGGCCTCGAACTGGGCAGGGGTGGTGATCGCTGCGGTGGTGCGGACCACCATGGACTGGCTCTGCGAGGCCAGCGACCCCGCCGGCGCATCATAGGATACCGTTCCCACCGCAGTGCGGATGTCGGCCAGCGACAGGCCCCGCGCCGCCAGTTGCCGCATGTCGATGTCGATACGGAACACCTCGGACCGGTTGCCAAAGACCTGTACATCCGCCACGCCATCGGCCGACAGCAGGCGGTCCTGCACCAGATCTTCGACCAGCCGGGTCAGTTCCTGCGGACTCAGCGTGGGCGAAGTAAGCGAAAGCCGCATCACCGCCTCGGCATTGGCGTCGGCCTTGACGATGCGCGGTGCCTCGGCACCCGAGGGAAGCGCATTCGACAGCCGCGCGACGGCGTCGCGCATGTCGGTGGCGGCTACATCGAGGTTCGTCGAGGTCGAGAATTCCACCGTTACCCGGCTGCGGCCAAACCGCGAACTCGATGAAATGGCGCTGACGCCCGACACCCGCCCCGCTGCTCCTTCAACCAGCGCGGTGATCTCGCGGTCGATGGTCTCGGGCGCGGCGCCGGGGTAATTGGTGGTGACGGTGATGACCGGCCGGTCCACATCCGGCAATTCGCGGACCTCGCCGCCCAGATAGCCCGCGATCCCCGCAATGACGATCAGCGCGTTCAGCACAAAGGCCAGAATCGGACGACGGATGAACAGGGCTGTGCCGGAAAGATGCGCGCTGCGTTCGATACGGTTCGACATTTGCCCCCCTTTACAGACTCGCGGGCGGAGGACCGCGCCCGGGCGCGCCACTGGCCGGCTGCAACGTCTCGCCCAGACCATCCACGGTTACCGGCGCGCCGGCACGCACGGCCTGCACCCCCTCCACGATCACAAGATCCCCGGGGGCGAAAGCCGCCTCGACCAGCACTTCTGTTTCCGAGCGTTGCAGGATGCGGATCGGCAGCCGGGCCGCCCGCCCTTCGCGCACCACCCAGACAAAGGCGCCTTCCCGGCTCCATTGCACAGACAAGGGATCGACTGCAGGCGCAGGTTCGCCGGGAAGCGCGATACGGATGGCAAAGGCCATCCCTGCGCGCAGCAGGTCCTGTGTATTGTCCAGCCGGGCCTGTACACGCAAGGTGCGGCTGGCGGGATGCACTCGGTTGTCGATGGCGCTGATGCGCCCGGCAATCGGAGCCGAGCGCCCCGCCAGCGCCTCGGCCATCACCTCGCCGTCGAGCGCCAGACGGCCAACCATGCGTTCGGGAAGGCGGAAATCTACCAGCAGGGCGGAACGGTCGTCTATCTGGGCAATTTCTGTCGCTGTGCCCAGTTGCGCGCCGACTTCGGCCGTCAGGATACCCAACCAGCCTGAAATCGGTGCCTCGACCACCCGCTGAGCCAGGTTGAACTCGGCTTGCCGCAGTGCCAGTTCGGCTTGCCGCAGAGCCAGGTCGGCCTCGCGCATCTGCACGTCGGTGCTGGCGCCCGATCCGCGCAGCTGTGCCACCCGCTCACGGCGAGCACGGGCGTCGTCCAGAACGAGTTGAGCCCGAGAGAGCGCAATCTCCTCGGCCTCGCTATCGAGCCGCAGCAAAATGTCACCCGCCTGCACCATCTGGCCCGATTGCACCAGCACCGCCGCGACGCGACCCGGGCTTTGCGCATGCACCGCGACGGATCGAAGGGCACGCCCGTCACCGATAGCTTCGACGGTATCGGCGATGCGCCCCTCGGCGGGCGGCTGGGCACGAACCCTTGGCGCCAAGCCGCCGCCAGAGCCACGCCCCGCGACGGCAGCGGGGACCTCGCGCACCGCCTCGGTGATGCCCAGTCGCGCGACAAGCGGATCCAGATAGGGACCCAGACCCCAGCCCCGCAGCACAGCTCCGGTCCCGGGGACCCAAACCAAGGCCCCCCACAGCGCCGCCAACAGGATCAGCAGGCTGATAAGCAGTTGCTTGAAAACCGACATGCAGGGTCCGCTGGTTGCGATCTGGGCCGAGTTTCACAGGATGGCGCGTCGGGCGCAACCGGCAAGTCCCCCGAAGGAACACCAACCGGACACGTTTGTGTCAGGCCAGCCGTCCGCCCAGCGTCTCGGCGAACCAGTCGGCGATCAGGCTTCGGCCATAGGACATGTTGTCGGCGCCAACATGCTCGACACCGCCCTCACGCGGGGTGAACACCACCAGTTCGCGCCGGGGAGAGTTGACCAGTTGGTCATAACTTTGATGCGCGTATTCCAGACCGATCTGCCGGTCGAACTGCCCGTGCGTCACCAGAAACGGCACGCGGATCTTCTCCATTTGGCCGTTCAGATGCATGCCTGCGGATTTCGCGATGAAGTCGTCCTGATCCTTCGCGTCGAACACCCACCAGACGTGATTCCAATAGTGCGGCACCGGGTTCTCGCCTTCGCGGCGCATGCGCTTTTGCTGCACCTCGGCCCAGTTGTGGTTGGCGCCCCAGACTGCGCCCGAGGCAAAGCGCGGCTCGTTCGCCACCACACGCGGCGCATAATATCCGCCCAGCGAAATGCCGACACAGCCGATCCGTGCGCCGTCCACATCATCGCGTGCTGCCAGCCATTCAT
>CALEZJ010000438.1 GCA_937927885.1 uncultured Paracoccaceae bacterium
GCGCGATGGCGGGCGCGCGGCTGTCGAACGGGACCGAGGTGGTCGGGCAGGTGACCTTCCTTGCGCGGGCGTCGGACCCTGCCACGCGCACCTTCCGTGTCGAATTGACGGTGCCGAACCGCAATCTGGCGATCCGCGACGGGGTCAGCGCCGACATGCTCATCGCCGCCACGGCGGTGCGCGGGCATCTGGTGCCGGGCTCGGCGCTGACGATCAACGATGACGGGCGGCTGGGGCTGCGGCTGGTCGACTCCGACAACCGCACCTTCTTTGCCGAGGTGCAGGTGCTGCGCGACGCGCCACAGGGGTTCTGGGTGACCGGCCTGCCGACCGAGGCCGATGTGGTCGTCGTCGGTCAGGAATATGTGACGGACGGGGTCGAGGTGCGCGTCGTGCGCCGTGAGGCGCAACAGGGCGGGGAATGATCCGATGCTGCGGATGATCGACTGGGCCGCGGAACACGCCAGGATGGTTCTGGCCTTCGTGTTCCTGACCCTCGCGGCCGGGGTGCTGGCCTATACCGGTCTGCCCAAGGAGGGCGAGCCGGATATCGAGGTGCCCGCGCTTTTCATCTCGGTGCCGTTTGCCGGGATCTCCGCCACCGATGCCGAAACCCTGCTGGTGCGCCCGATGGAGCAGGAACTGTCCGGCGCCACCGGCCTGACGCGCATGACCGCGACGGCGCGTCAGGGCTATGCCAGCGTGATTCTGGAATTCGAGTTCGGTTGGGACAAGAACGCCACGCTCGCCGATGTTCGCGACCGCATGAGCCGCGCCTCGGCCAGCTTTCCCGACGGTGCCGACACCTATTCGATCAACGAATTCAACTTTTCGCAGTTCCCCATCGTGATCATCGCGGTTTCGGGCGATGTGCCCGAGCGAACGCTGCTGCGCGCCGCGCGCGACCTCGAACGCGCTGTCGAGGGGATCGAGGCGGTTCTCTCGGCCGATGTGTCGGGCACGCGCGAGGAGATGGTCGAGGTGATCATCGACCCGCTGCGGCTGGAGGCGTACAACGTCACCGCGGGCGAACTGATCACTGCGGTCACCAACAACAACCGGCTGGTTGCCGCGGGCGACATCGAGACCGAAACCGGGCGCTTCAGCCTGTCGCTGCCGGGCAGTTTCAACGGGCCGCAGGACATTTATGACCTGCCGATCAAGGTCAACGGCGACCGCGTGGTGACGCTGGGTGATCTGGCCGAGATCCGCATGACCTTCCAGGACCGCACCGGTATGGCGCGGTTCCAGGGCGAGGCCACGCTGGCGCTGCAAGTCGTCAAGCGCAAGGGGTTCAACCTGATCGGCACCGTCGAACAGGTGCGCGCCGCCGTCGAGGCCGAGGTGGCGACCTGGCCCGAGGAACTGCGCGCGGCAATCCAGGTGACGCCCGCGCTGGACCGCAGCTATCAGGTCGGCGCGATGATCGGCCAGCTCGAAGGCTCGGTTCTCAGCGCGGTGGCGCTGGTGATGATCGTCGTTCTGGCCAGCCTCGGCACGCGCACC
This sequence comes from uncultured Paracoccaceae bacterium, assembly GCA_937927885.1. Classification (GTDB taxonomy): domain Bacteria; phylum Pseudomonadota; class Alphaproteobacteria; order Rhodobacterales; family Rhodobacteraceae; genus Pararhodobacter. Next base: position 1,507 of record CALEZJ010000438.1, read on the forward strand.
GCGCTGCTGGTCGGCTTTGCCATCCCGTCCTCGTTCCTGCTCAGTTTCATCCTCCTGGGGATCATGGGGGTGACGATCTCGAACATCGTGATGTTCGGGCTGATCCTCGCGGTGGGGATGCTGGTCGACGGGGCCATCGTCGTCGGCGAATACGCCGACAAGCGCATCTCCGAGGGGCAGGGCCCGATGCGTGCCTATGTCGAGGCGTCAAAGCGCATGTTCTGGCCGGTGGTCTCGTCGACCGCGACCACGCTTTGCGCCTTTCTGCCGATGCTGTTCTGGCCCGGGGTGGCGGGCGAGTTCATGGGCATGCTGCCGATCACGCTGATCTTCGTGCTGTCGTCGTCCCTGATCGTGGCGCTGGTCTTCATGCCGATCCTCGGCGGGGTGACGGGCCGCATCTCGCGCAGGCTCGACCTTTTGGCCGGGCTGCTGCGTCACCTGCCCTGGGTGCTCCGGCTGCCCTTCATGGCGCTGGCGCTGGCCGTTCTGGCGGGCGGGGTGCTGGCGATGCTGAACCCCGGCCTGCTGTCGCTGCCGCGCGGCGATGTCGTGTCGCTGATCCCGGGCGCCCTTCTGATGATGCTGGGCGCGTTCGGGATGTCGATTTCGCTGAACGCGCTGAAACCCGGGACCCGGCTGAAGCCCGTGCAGGCAGGCTATCGGCGCACGCTGTTCGGCTGGCTGACCAAGGCCATCGTCGGCAATCCGGTGATGCCCTTTGTCACCATCGTCGCGGTGGTGGCGGTGGTCTGGCAGATCTTCGCCTATTATGGCGAGAACAATTACGGCGTGTCCTTCTTTGTCGACACCGAACCCGAGCAGGGCATCGTCTATGTCCGCGCGCGCGGCAACCTGTCGCTGGCCGAACAGGACGCGCTGGTGCGCCAGGTCGAACAGGTCGTGCTGGCCGAGCGGGGCGTGGCGGCCAGCTTTGCCTTTTCCGGTCGGGGCGGGCTCAGCTCGAACACCGGAGGCGGGCAGGCCCCGCGCGATTCCATCGGCCAGATCCAGTTCGAACTGTTGCGCTGGGACCTGCGCGACGGGCGCCCCGATCTGCGCGGGCAGGCAATCCTCGACCGGATGGAGGCGCAGTTTCGCCAGATCCCCGGCGTCATCACCGAATACATGATCATGTCCGGCGGACCCGCGTCGTCAAAGCCCATCCATCTGCGGCTGACGGGCAGCGATTTCGCTACGCTGGGACAGGCAGTGGACCGCGTGCAGGCGCAGATGGCGGCGATCGGCGGCATCCAGGGGATCGAGGACAGCCGTCCCTTGCCCGGTATCGACTGGGAAATCCGCGTCGACACCGCCGCCGCCGGGCGCTTTGGCGCCGATGTGGTGACGGTGGGCGGCATGGTGCAACTGGTCACGCGCGGGCTCATGCTGGACACGATGCGCGTGGAAACCTCGGACGAGGAAATCGAGATCCGCGTGCGTCTGCCCGAGGCTGACCGCCTGCTGGCGACGCTCGATACGCTCAGGGTGCAGACGCGGTCCGGGCTGGTGCCGTTGTCGAACTTTGTCACCCGCCAGCCGGTGGCGCTGCGCGGCCAGATCGACCGCTTTGGCGAGCAGCGGTTCTTTGACGTCAAGGCCGATGCGATGCCGGGGCTGATGAGCGTGGTCGACAGCGAGGGGATCGTGCAGCGGCTGGTGCCCGTGGCCGAGGTTGAAGCCCGCCAGCATCCCCCCGGCAGCGACGCCGCACGCGCCGCCGAGGCGATGCGCACCGAGATCACGGCCGCCGGGTTCTCGCTGATGCCTGTCACCCCGACCGAGCGGATCGCGGCGCTGACCCGCTGGCTGGAACAGGACAACCCGTTGCCCGAAGGCGTCACCTGGCAATGGACCGGCGAGCAGCAGGACCAGGAGGAATCGACCGCGTTCCTCGGCGGCGCCTTTGCCGCGGCGATGGGGTTGATGTTCATCATCCTGCTGGCGCAGTTCAACAGCTTCTACAATTCCGTTCTGGTGCTGGTCGCCGTGGTACTGTCGACCGCGGGGGTTCTGGTGGGCATGCTGGTGATGGGGCAGTCGTTCTCGGTCATCATGACCGGGACCGGGATCGTGGCACTTGCCGGGATCGTGGTGAACAACAACATCGTGCTGATCGACACCTATCAGGAATTCATCCGCTACATGCCGCGGATCGAGGCGATCATCCGCACCGCCGAGCAGCGGCTGCGCCCGGTCATGCTGACCACGATCACCACGATGGCGGGCCTTGCCCCGATGATGCTGGGACTGAACATCGACTTCATCAACGGGGGCTACACGCTCGACAGCCCGACCTCGATGTGGTGGAAGCCCCTTGCGACGGCGGTGGTGTTCGGTCTCGGGGTCTCGACGATCCTGACGCTGATGCTGACCCCCGCGCTGCTGGCGGCGCGCATCTGGATCGAGGCCTTCCTCGGTGCCATTGCGCCGCGGCTGGCGGCGCTGCGCCCCGGTCGCGCGCGCGACGATCGCGCCTTGCTCCAGCGCACCGCCAGGGTGCGCCATGCCGAGATCATCTGGGACCCGATGGCAAGCCCCGTGGCCGCCCCGGCGTCGGGCGTGGACGAAACGAAACCGCAAAGCCCGCCGCGCCACCCGCCCCGCCACGCCGCCGAATAGCGTCCCCGGGCCCGGCGAGAAGGTAGGGTGGGGTTCAACCCCACCCTACGACCCCCTTTCAAGTGCCGGAAGGTGCGGGAGTCGCGCGCGTCATCCCCTTGCCAATGCCAGCGCCTGACGGATCACCTCGGGGTCGCCGATGTGGTTCATCAGGGTCAGGATCAGCCGGGCATTGAGCGCGTCGCTTTCGGGTTTCGACAGCCCTTCGTGCACGTCGATCAGCATCTGATAGACGTCATCGGCGCGCGGGGTGTTGCGGGTGGTGATGAGGTCGGCCATGGCTCAGCCCTCCTTGCCGATGGCGCGCGCCAGCGCGGCGGCGACGGCGGTTGCGTCAAAGGCGGGCCAGCGCGCGGCGACATGCTGGTCCGGGCGGATCAGGTAGACGGCGCCGGATGCCGTGCCCAGATAGCGGTCCTTCACCAGGGGTGCCTCGACGCTCGACAGCGCGATGACCTCGCAGGCGAGGCCATGCGCGGCAAAGGCCGACGGGGCCTCGGCGTCGATGGCAAGGATCTGAAAGCGCGGTGCGTCGCGCCCGCCCAACCGGTCGAGCAGATACCCCCCCGGCACCGGGAGATCGGCGCAGGGCGAACCGGGGCGCGAGCGGGCAGGGCCATACGGCAGCTCGTCGGGCGTGTTCAGGGGCGAGCCGTCATAGGTGCACGGCAGGCTGAGACGCCCGGAATTGACGAAGGGCCGCGCGAAATCGTGCGTCTCCGCCAGATCCAGCACCGCGTCACGGAAAATTCGGCTGGTTTCGGATTTCGGCGTGATGAAATCGGTCGAGCGGCTGGAGTTCAGGATATTCTCCGCCGCGCCGTGGATGCGCTCGGCGTCATAGCTGTCCAGCAGGCTTTCAGGTGCGGTGCCGTCGAGGATCAGTCGCAGCTTCCACGCCAGATTGTCGGTGTCCTGCAAGCCGCTGTTGGCGCCGCGCGCGCCAAAGGGCGAGACCTGATGCGCCGAGTCCCCGGCAAAGATCACCCGGCCCTGATGGAACTTCTCCATCCGGCGGCACTGGAAGGTGTAGATCGACGACCATTCCAGTTGATACCTGAGATCCTCGCCCAGCATGGCGCGCAGGCGGCGGTCGATGTTTTCCGGCTTCAGCTCATCCTCGCGGTCGATGTCCCAGCCGATCTGGAAATCGATGCGCCAGACATTGTCGGGCTGCTTGTGCAAGAGCGCAGACTGACCCCTGTTGAACGGCGGGTCGAACCAGAACCAGCGTTCGGTCGGGAACTCGGCCTCCATGATCACATCGGCGATCAGGAAATTGTCCTCGAACACCCGGCCCACGAAGTCGAGCCCCATCATCTTGCGCACCGGCGACCCCGCACCGTCGCAGGCAACCAGCCAGTCGGTCGTCAGACGATAGGCGCCGTCCGGAGTGTCGATGCTCAGCGTCACATGGTCGTCGGCGGGCTCGATGGCGGTCAGCTTGTTGCGCCCGCGCAGTTCGATCGGAGCCCCGGAAGCGCGCAATTCGTTGACGCGGGCGACCAGATATTCCTCGAAATAATACTGCTGAAGGTTGATGAAGGCGGGGAACTTGTGCCCGTCCTCGGGCAAGAGGTTGAATTCATAGACCTGCCGAGTGTCGAAAAAGACCTTGCCAAGGTTCCATTCGACACCCTTCGCCACCATCGGCGCGGCGCATCCCAACCGGTCGAGGATCTCCAGAGGCCGTTTGGCATAGCAGACCGCGCGGCTGCCAAAGCTGACCTTGTCGTTGTCGTCGAGAACCAGCACCTCGACCCCTTGCTGCGCCAGATCGATGGCCAGACCCAGCCCGACGGGTCCCGCTCCGACCACCACGACCCGGTGGCGCACGGGTTCAGCGGCGCCCTGATCGGCGCTGCGGGCATAGGGATATAGAGGAATTTCAAAGATCTTGTTCATTTCTGTCCCTTCCACAGGTTCCAGCCGGACCACAACGCGCTGCCGACCAGAAAACCGCCTCCGAAAATGCCGATCTCCAGCCAGGCAGCCGCGCCGTTCAGCCCGTGGCGCGACAGCGCGACACTGAACAGCGCCAGCCCGGCCAGCGAAAAGACCAGCCGGAACCAATGCTCGCCACGGGTGGGGCCAAAGCGCCCGGCCACCGGCCTCAGCCCTGCAAATCCGCCCACATCTGGCGGTCGCGCTCGGCGGTCCAGATGCGCGGCGTGTCGATGCCGCGCGCCTCGTCATAGGCGCGGCCGACATTGAACGGCAGGCAATGCTCGTAGATCGCGTAATCCTTGAACTTGGGGTCGCATTCCGCGCGCACGGCGTTCCACGCCTCCTTCAGGCTGCCGCCACGCGCTGCGACGCGCTGCACCGGACGATAGGTGCTGTCGACGAAATCGCGGGTGTTCGCGATGGCCTTGGCGACCATCTCGCGGCCGATCAGCGCATCGCCCCGGCCCGGCGCGATGGCCACCGGATCATAGGCGGCGATATTGGCCAGCGTGGCGCCCCAATCCGCGAAATGCCCGTCGCCGCAGTAACAGGCCGAGTGGTATTCGACGATGTCGCCGGTGAACATGACGCCCGAATCCGGCACCCAGCCCACCGCGTCGCCCGCCGTATGCGCCCGCCCCGGGGTCAGGATATCGACGCGCCGGTTGCCCAGAAAGACACTCATCGCGCCCTTGAAAGTGGTGGTGGGCCAGGTCAGGCCGGGGATTTCCTCGTGCCCCTGAAAGAGCCGCGGAAAGCGGCCGAACTCGCTGTCCCAGTCTTCCTGCCCGCGCTCGACGACCATGGCGCGCGTGGCGTCGGACATGATGACCTCGCGCGCCCCGTAAGCGCTGGCCCCCAGCACCCGGACCGCGTGATAATGCGTCAGCACCAGGTGGCTGATCGGCTTGTCGGTGACCTGCCGGATGCATTCGACCACCTTGCGTGCCAGTCGCGGGGTCGCCTGAGCCTCGATCACCATGACCGAATCCTCGCCGATGATGACGCCTGAATTCGGATCGCCCTCGGCAGTAAAGGCATAGAGTCCCTCGCCGATCTCGGTGAAGGAGACCTTTTTCTCGGTCATGTCGCCCTGGGATGCGAAAGCTTTGCTCATCGGGGGTGCCGTCCTTGGTTTCGTGACTGTGCGAATCATGTTTGGGCAGGGTATTGGTTGAAAATGTAACCATCAACAGATTAGGTTAGGTATATGTTTCTAAAGACATATCTGCCATATCGCCTGAATCTTCTGGCTGAATTGACCTCGGAAAAGACCCGCGAGATCTATCGGCGCAGGCATGAACTGACCCGGCCTGAGTGGCGCGTGCTGGTCAATCTGGCCGAGGCGCCCTCGCTGACCGCCAGTGAATTGTGTCTGCGGGTTCCGGCGCAAAAGACCAAGATCAGCCGCGCGCTGGCGGCGCTGGAGGCGCGCGGCTGGGTCTCGCGCACGCAGGACGCCCGCGACGCTCGGGTGGCACATGCGGCGCTGACCCTGCGCGGCAAGCGCGCCTTCAACCGCATCCGCCCTGAAATGGAGTCGGCGACCGAGGCCCTGCTGGCCCCCCTCAGTCCCGAGGAACGCGCCAAGGTCGACGAGGGGTTGAAGGTGCTGGAGCGGCTTTTCGGGCTGGACTAGGCGCGGGGGGCTGACCGGGGCCAAGGGGGTTTTCCACCCCCTTGGAACCCCCGGAGGATATTTGAGG
>CALEZJ010000439.1 GCA_937927885.1 uncultured Paracoccaceae bacterium
GACCTGGTGGCGGGCATGCCTGGCTTTGCCCCGGGTGCTGCGCTGCGCGGGCATGAATTTCATTATTCGACAATCCTCGAACAACCCGATGCCCCCCTTGCGCGGGTGCGCGATGCCGAGGGCGCGGAGGTCAGCGAGACAGGCTCGATCCGGGGCCATGTCTCGGGGACGTTCTTTCACCTGATCGCGGAGGATGCGGCATGAGGGCAAGACAGGGGGCCTTCTGCCCCCTCTGGGCCTGCGGCCCATTCACCCCGAGGATATTTTCAGACAGATGAAGGGGCGCGGATGAGCGGGTTCGTCTCCTTCGTCGGCTCGGGGCCGGGTGATCCCGATCTGCTGACGGTTCGCGCCGTGAACCGGCTGAAATCGGCCGAGGCGGTGCTGTTCGACGACCTGTCCGCGGGGCCGATCCTGGCGCTGGCCGGGCCCGGGGCCGAACTGGTCGCAGTGGGCAAGCGGGCCGGACGCCCCTCGCCCAAGCAGGATCATGTCAGCCGGTTGCTGGTCGATTACGCGCGGGCGGGCCTCAGGGTGGTGCGGCTGAAGTCCGGCGATCCGGGCGTGTTCGGACGGCTCGAGGAGGAAGTCACCGCGCTGCGCGACGCCGGGATCGGGTTCGAGATCGTGCCCGGCGTGAGTTCCGCCTTTGCGGCGGCGGCGGCGGCGGGCATCCCGCTGACCCGTCGGCTGGCGGCGCGGCGGGTGCAGTTCGTCACCGGGCATGACGTAACCGGCGGCCTGCCCGAGGGGCTGAACATGGCGGCGCTGGCCGATCCCGCCGCGACCACCGTCGTCTTCATGCCCAAACGCACCTTTGCCGAACTCGCGGCCCTGCTGCTGGCGGCGGGGCTTTCCGGTGACACGCCTGCCCTTCTGGCCGAAGAGGTCAGCCAGCCTGGCCAGCGCCTGACCCGCAGCACCATCGCCGGCCTGGCCGATGTGCTGGCGGGGGCCGACCCGAAAGCGGCGGCGCTTGTGCTCTATGGCCCGCTGGCCGAGGGTTGAGGTCGCTTCCGGGCCAAACCCTGCCGCCTTCTGCCTTGACCGCTCGGGGGGCTTGCTGCAAGGGTGGGGTGTCAGGTGCCCCGCGAGGGGCTTTGAACGGGAACGGGGTGCGAAGCCCCGGCCGCCCCCGCGACTGTCAGCGGCGAGCAATCTGCCAAGAGGCCACTGCCCCGATCCGGGGATGGGAAGGCGGCAGAGAGCAGCGACCCGCGAGCCAGGAGACCGGCCCGACACCGAAATTCAACCGCCGTCGGTGGGACGGCAAGGAGCGAGCATGCATATCGAACCCGGCGTCGTCGACGGCGCAAAGATGATCCTGTCCTATGGCACCGCCGCCGCTGCCGCAGGGCTGTCGCTGAAGCTGATCGGCGACGATCTGAAATCGCACAACGGGCTCTCGTTCGCGCTGCGCTCCGCTCTGGCCGCCATCGGGACCTTCATCTGCTTTGAAGTGCTGCCGACCACGCCGATGGGTGTGAGCGAGGTTCACCTGATCCTTGGCACCACGCTGATGCTGATCCTGGGCGCCGGGCCTTCGGCGCTGGGTCTGGCGGCGGGCCTGCTGGTGCAGGGGATGTTCTTTGCGCCGAGCGATCTGGCGATGTTCACGGTCAACGTCACAACCCTTTTGTTCCCGCTGTTCCTGATCGCCACGCTGACCAAGCGGATCATCCCGGCGGGCAAGGCCTATGTCGATCTGGGCTATGGCGACGTGCTGAAACTCTCGGCGGCCTATCAGGGCGGGATCGTGGCCTGGGTCGCGTTCTGGGCCTTCTATGGTCAGGGCGTCGGCATTGCCTCGGACGTGATGGCGTTCGGTGCCGCCTATATGCTGGTCGTCATCCTCGAGCCCTTGGTCGATCTGGCCGCGCTGGCCGGCGCCAAGGCGCTGCGCCGCTACAAGGATTCGGGCCTGTTCGTGAACCGGCTGCATCACGCGGCCTGAGCAGGGCCGACAGAACGCGCGCGGCAGGCCCCGGTCTGCCGCGCTTTTCTTTGAGGACCCCCCATGATCGCGCTGGACCTGATCGGCATCGGCACCGGCAACCCCGAACATGTCACCCTGGCCGCCATCCGCGCCATGCGCGAGGCCGACCTGATCCTCGTGCCGCGCAAGGGCGAGGACAAGGGCGATCTGGCAGACCTCCGGCTGCAGATCTGCGCGGCGCATCTGCCGGACCTGTCGCGGGTGGTCGAATTCGACCTGCCGCTGCGCGATCCCTCTGGCGGCTATCTGGACGGGGTCAATGACTGGCACGATGCGATTGCCGCCTGCTGGCGCGCGGCGATCGAGGCGCATCTGCCGGGCGGCGGGCGGGTGGCGCTGCTGGTCTGGGGGGATCCGTCGCTTTACGATTCCACCCTGCGCATCGCCGCGCGGCTGGGCATTGCGCCGCGCGTGGTGCCCGGTGTCACCTCGCTCTCCGTTCTGACCGCCGCCCATGCGATTCCCCTGAACGATCTGGGCGCGCCGGTGGTCATCACCACCGGGCGGCGATTGCGCGACCACGGCTGGCCCGAGGGGGCGAACAGCGTCGCGGTGATGCTGGATTCGGGCGGGGCGTTTCAGGCAATCGCGCCCGAGGGCGTGACGATCTGGTGGGGGGCCTATCTGGGCATGCCCCAACAGGCGCTGATCACCGGGCCGCTGGCCGAATCGGGTCCCCGAATCATCGCCCTGAGGGCCGAGTTGCGCGCCCGGCACGGCTGGATCATGGACATCTACCTGCTGCGGCGCTGATCCGCGCCGTTTTTCACCACGCCCAGCCCCTGTCATCGGATAACAACGCTGCCCGAACGGGCCCTTTGCGGGGTCCCGAGCGGTCTGATTTGCCTGCCCTCGCGCTATTCCCTCCGGGCGCCGCCACAGGGGCGCGGGCGACCGGAACCCCGCGTGCGAAATTTTTCGCATTACAAATCAACACCTTCTCCCTTTGTTATCGGTTATCACGCCCGTGGTTATCGGGGAACCTTGCGCTGATTTTGTCTGACCGGGGCCTGG
>CALEZJ010000440.1 GCA_937927885.1 uncultured Paracoccaceae bacterium
CCCCAATCGTGTCAGCCAGCGGAACACGAAGATCCCCAGACTGGACCCGATCAGCCCACCCGCCAGCAGGATCGAGCCCATCCTCAGATCGACGGTCCGGCGTTTCAGATGGGCCATCACTCCCGAAATCGACGAGGCCACAACCTGATTGGCCCCCGTGGCAACCGCGACAGCAGGGGGGACGCCGATGAAGAACAGCAGGGGTGTGATCAGAAACCCGCCACCGACTCCGAAAAGCCCCGACAGCATGCCAACGCCCGCGCCGATGCCCAGCAACAGAAGGGCATCGACAGAAACCTCGGCGATCGGCAGGTAGATCAGCATGCCTTGGCTTAGGACAAAGCCCCTGCCTTTGACAGGGGGCTTGCGGTAAATTTACATGTCAGTCCCGAGGTGGGAGGTGAGGTCAGCGCTCCTTCACATAAGGTGCGCCGCCAGCCCGCGGCGGGATGGCCTTGCCGACGAAACCGGCCAGGATGATCACCGTCAGGATATAGGGAAGGGCGGTCATGAACTGGTTAGGCAGGGTGACAAAGCCCAGGTTCACGTTGGGAAACTGGTTCGCCATCGCCTCGAGCGCGCCAAACAACAGCACCGCACCCAGAGCCTGCCAGGGCCGCCATTTGGCAAAGATCAGCGCCGCAAGGGCGATGAACCCGCGTCCCGCGCTCATGTCCTTGACAAAGCCCGCGGCGAGCGAGGTCGAAAGATACGCTCCTCCGATGCCGCACAGTACCCCGGTGATCACCACTGCCGCATAGCGCAGCCGCACCACGCTGACCCCCGCGGTATCCACCGCCGCCGGGTTCTCGCCGACGGCGCGCAGCCGCAGTCCAAAGCGGGTGCGGTAGAGGATCCACCACGTCAGCGGCACCGCCACCAGGCCCAGATAGACGAGTATCCCGTGTCCCGACATCACCTGCCCATAGATCGGACCGATGATCGGCACGTCGCGCACCTGGGCGGCAAAGGGCAGATCCAGCCGGTGAAAGCGCGCGTCGCCCACCAGCGCGGGCGTGCGACCGCCTTGCCGGAACCAGCTTTGCGCGATGACCACCGTCATGCCGGCCGCCAGAAAGTTGATCGCCACGCCGGAAATAAGCTGGTTGCCCCGGAAGGTGATCGAGGCCACGCCATGAATCAGGGCAAACAGGACCGAGGCGCCGATCCCCGCCATCAGTCCGACAATCGCCGAACCCGACCAGAACGCCACCGCCGCCGAGAAGAAGGCGCCGATCAGCAGCTTGCCCTCGAGCCCGATGTCAAAGATGCCCGCGCGTTCGGAAAAGAGCCCGGCGAGGCAAGCGAAAAGCAGTGGAGTCGCCAGTCGCAGCGTGGATTCCAGGATCTGGATGAGTGTTGCAAGATCCATCTCAGCCCCTCCGCCGCAGCATCAGGAACAGCACTTCCAGCGGCCTGCGCACCATGTTGTCCAGAGCTCCGGTGAACATGATCACCAGCGCCTGGATGATCACGATCATCTCGCGCGGGATCGAGGTTTCGATCGCCAGTTCGGACCCACCTTGGAACAGGAAGCCGAAAAGCAGGGCCGGCGCGATGATACCGATGGGGTGCGAGCGCCCCATCAGCGCCACGGCGATGCCGATGAACCCCGCTCCCTCGACCGCATTCATAACCAGCCTTTGCGGCCCGCCCATCACGCTGTTGACTGCCATCATCCCGGCCAGTGCGCCAGACAGGATCATCGCCAACATGATGATCTTGAACGACGAAATCCCGGCGTAATGCGCGGCAGGTTCTGATTGGCCAAAGGCACGGATTTCAAACCCCAGTCGGGTACGCCACAACAGCACATATCCCAGCAGGCACGCCGCCAGCGCGACGAACAGCATCACGTTGGCCGGCCCCGAGCGAGAAAATTCGATCCCGAGGGGCTCCAGTACGTCCGCCAGCCGCGGCAGCCGCAAATCCGCTGGAAAGCGCGCCGTCGCCGGATCCATCGAGCGCGCGGGGCGAAGAACATGGCTGAGCATGTAGTTCATCAGCGACGCCGCGATGAAGTTGAACATGATCGTCGTGATGACGATGTGGCTGCCCGCTTTTGCCTGCAACCAGGCCGGAATCGAGGCCCAGATCGCCCCGAACAGCGCAGAGGCGAGGATCGCCGCGACAAAGGCCAGCGACCAATGCGGCCAAGGGATGAAGAGGCAGATCAACGCCACTCCCAGCCCGCCGATCAACGCCTGCCCCTCGCCGCCGATGTTGAAAAGGCGCGCCTGGAAGGCAATCGACACTGCAAGGCCGGTCAGCAGGAAATTCGTCGTGTAATAAAGGGTGTAACCCCAGCCATAGGTCGAACCCAGACTGCCCACGATCATCAGACGCATCGCCTCGACGGGGTCCTCGCCGATGGCCAGTATGACGATGGCTGACAGCGCAAAGGCGATGACCAGCGACAGTAGCGGGACCAGCAGCACATCGGCCCAGCGCGGCATGGCTTTGGTACTCATGCGGCATCCCCCGTCAAGCCATCCCCTGTCACACCGGCCATCAGCAGGCCCAGTTCGCGCGCATTGGTCCGAGCCGGATCGCGCTCTCCCATGATGCGGCCATCAAACATCACCACGATCCGGTCGGACATCGACAGGATCTCGTCCAGTTCGACTGAAACCAGCAGGATCGCCTTGCCTTGATCGCGCAACTCGATCAGTCGCTTGTGGATGAACTCGATCGCGCCGATATCCACGCCCCGGGTGGGCTGGCCGACCAGCAGCAGGTCCGGGTTTCTCTCGATCTCGCGCGCAAGGACGATCTTCTGCTGGTTCCCGCCCGAGAAACTTTCCGCCGTCAGCATCGGATTGGGCGGGCGCACGTCGAACCGCTCGATCTTGCCCTCGGTGTCTTTCAGGATCGCCGCATTGTCCATCAGAAGTGCATTCTTCTGGTATTCCGGCGCGGTGTGATAGCCAAACGCGATGTTCTCCCAGGCCATGAAATCGAGGATCAGCCCGCAGCGATGCCGATCCTCGTGGACATGGGCGATCCCCGATTCGCGCCGTGTGCGGGCATTGTCATGCCGCAGGCTCAGATCCAGGGGCTGGCCGTTCATCACGAGGCTGCCCTTGCCCGCCATCATGCCTGCCAGCACCTCGAGCAGTTCCGATTGCCCGTTGCCCGCAACACCCGCGACCCCCAAGATCTCGCCACGCCGCAGGTCCAGGTCGATGCCACGCAGCCGCTCGACCCCGTGTCTGTCGGTGACCGTCAGACCCCGCGCTGACAGCACCGTTTCACCGGGCTGGGCGGGAGTCTTGTGGACCTCGAGCAGCACCTTGCGGCCGACCATCAGTTCCGCCAGTTGCGTGGGGCTGGTTTCGTGGGTGTTGACGGTTGCCACCATCTCGCCGCGCCGCATGACCGATACCTCGTCGGTCACCTCCATGATCTCGCGCAGCTTGTGCGTAATCAGGATGATCGTCTTGCCCTGCTCCTTCAGCCCCTTGAGAATGCGGAACAGATGGTCGGCCTCGGCAGGGGTAAGCACCCCGGTTGGCTCATCGAGGATCAGGATATTCGCCTGCCGATAGAGAGCCTTCAGGATCTCGACCCGCTGCTGGTGGCCGACGCTCAGATCCTCGATCAGCGCATCAGGATCGACCTGCAATTCGTAATCCTTGGCCAGTTGGGTCAGCAACTGGCGCGCCCGTGCCTTGGACGGTGTCAGCAAGGCGCCACCCTCGGCCCCCAGAATGACATTTTCCAGCACGGTGAAATTTTCGACCAGCTTGAAATGCTGGAATACCATGCCGATTCCGGCGCGGATTGCGCCCAGGGAATCGGCGATCTGCACAGGCACGCCGTTGATCAGGATCTCGCCCGCGTCGGCCTTGTAGAACCCGTAGAGAATGGACATCAGCGTCGACTTGCCGGCGCCGTTCTCGCCGATGATGCCGTGAATTGTGCCGCTGCGCACCCGAATGTTGATGTTCTTGTTCGCCTGGACCGGGCCGAACGCCTTCGATATCCCGCGAAGCTCGATGGCGGGGGCAGCCGTAGCTGCCCCCCCGGTCCCGTCAGCGACCATCGGTCAACGGACCTCAGTCAACCGAAATCGGGCAGGTGTTGTCCGACATGTAGTCGTGAACCACCACGGAGCCCGAAATGATCGCGGCCTCGGCGGCGGCCAGCGCGTCGCGCATCTCCTGGGTGATCAACGCATCGTTGTTCTCGTCGAGCGCCCAGCCCACGCCACCAGCGGCCAGATCCATCACATGGATGCCGGTTTCCATCTCGGCGCCTTCGGTAAAGGCAGCTTCGACGGCGTTGTCGACGCGTTTCAGCATCGACGTCAGCACCGAGCCCGGATGCAGGTGGTTCTGGTTCGAATCGACACCGATCGACAGGATGCCCGAATCGGCCGCTGTCTGCAGCACGCCAACGCCGGTGCCGCCCGCCGCCGCATAGACCACGTCGGCGCCCTGGCTGATCTGGGCCGCAGTGATCTCGCCGCCGCGCACCGGGTCGTTCCAGGCCGCCGGGGTGGTGCCGGTGTAGTTGACGATGACCGTCGCATCGCCGTTGACCGCGCGCACGCCCTGCGCGTAGCCGCAGGCGAAGCGGCGGATCAGCGGGATGTCCATGCCGCCGACGAAGCCGACAGTGCCCGACTGCGAGGCCATCGCAGCGGCCATGCCGACCAGATACGAGCCCTCATGCTCGGTAAAGACGATCGAGCGCACGTTCGGCAGGTCCACCACGCCGTCGATGATGGCAAAGGTGGTGTCCGGATAATCCGGCGCAACCTGCTCCAGCACCGACATGAAGGCAAAACCAGTCATCACGATCGGGTTCGAGCCCGATTCGGCGAGGCGACGCAGAGCCTGTTCGCGCTGGGCTTCGGACTGCATCTCGATGTCGCGATAGCTGCCGCCGGTTGCCGCAGCCCAGCGTTCAGCCCCGCCATAGGCGGCTTCGTTGAAGGATTTGTCGAATTTGCCGCCGAGGTCATAAATGATCGCCGGGTCGGCCAGAGCGGCGCCGGTCAGCAACGCCGATACGGCAGTCGCGCCGAGAAGAATGCGGGTCAGTTTCATCAGGTGTTCTCCCAGTTGGGTCGTCATGGGCCGCCGGTGTGGTCCCGGCCTGCGGCTGAGCCGATGTTTCGGTTCATCCTTCATCTAGGTGCAGGCGCAAGGAAGCCGTCAAGCATTTTTTACCAAACGGACAAGGAAAGGGAATCGTCTGGCACCCGCAGGTTAATTCTCAGGCGAGCGACTTGCAAAGGATCAATGCGGCGACAGGCTCGCCTGCTGTGTTCCGGAAATAGCGCGGCCTTCGTCCCCGCTGCTGCCAGCCGCATGCCGCATACAGCGCGCGGGCCGGGGCATTGTCTTCGGCAACCTCCAGAAAGGCTTCCGTTGCCCCGCGTGCTCTCGCTTCGCTCTCGAACGCCGTCATCAGATCCAGCGCAAGCCCCTTCCTGCGCCGCAAGGGATCGACGGCGAGCGTCAGTACTTCCGCCTCTCCCACGACAACGCGTCCCAGCACAAAGCCGCCGTCGTTCGCCGCCACGGCCAGAAAGACCTGCGGATCGGCCAGCAAGGCCCGAAACCCCGCAACCGTCCAGGGTGGGGGGGTAACGAAGCAGCGCGCGTGCAACGCTGCAAGGAACTCAGGGCTCATTCTCTCGGCTTTCCCAACTTTGTGCCCCGAACCTCCGTTGGGGTGTGGGCCGTCAGGCCCGACGGGCGCAGCGCCCCTTTCCGCCCTATCCTGCCAACGATTTCGCGAGGGAGCGCAACTCGAATTTCTGGATCTTGCCGGTCGAGGTCTTGGGCAGGTCATGAAACACTACCCTTTTCGGCGTCTTGAACCCCGCCAGTCGCGTGCGACAAAAGGCGATCAACTCGGCCTCGCTCGCCTCCATCCCGGTGCGCAATTCGACAAAGGCGCAGGGAACCTCGCCCCATTTGTCATCCGGCATCGCCACCACGGCGACCAGCGACACGGCGGGGTGATGCGCCAGCGCGCCCTCGACCTCGACCGAGCTGACGTTCTCGCCGCCCGAGATGATGATGTCCTTTGCCCGGTCGGCGATCTTGATATAGCCATCCGCGTGACGAAACGCGATGTCGCCGGAATGGAACCAGCCGCCCTTGAAGGCCTCGCGCGTGGCTTCGGGGTTGCGATAATATCCCTTCATCACGCCATTGCCGCGATGAACGATCTCGCCCAGCGCCGCGCCGTCACGGGGGATTTCGGCGCCGGTGCCGTCAACCACGGTGATGTCCTCCATGAAAGGCATCAACACACCGGTGCGCGCCTTGACCGCGGCACGCTCGTCAGCGGGCAGGGTGTCGAAGCCTTCGTGCCAGGTGCATTCGGTGGCCGGGCCATAGGTTTCGGTCAACCCGTAGACCTGCGTAACGTTGAAGCCCAAGGGCTCGATGGCTGCCAGCGTCGCGGCGGTAAATACCTCGACGATGTGATCGAAGGCCAGGCGATCGGCGTCACTGGCCGCGATGATCGTGTTCAGCACGATCGGCGCGCCACCGAAATGTGTGGCCTTTTCGACCGCGATGGCGCGGTAGATACCGGCCGCCGTGATGTCGCGCAGGCAGATCACCGCACCACCCAGGGCCGGGATCATCCAGGGGTGGCACCAGGCGTTGCAGTGGAACATCGGCACGATGGTCAGATAGCGCGGATACAGCACCATCCGCCAGGAAATGGGCTGGCTGAGGGTGCTCAGATAGGCGCCCCGGTGGTGATAGACCACACCTTTTGGCCGCCCGGTGGTGCCGCTGGTATAGTTCAGCGCAAGGCTTTCCCACTCGTCCTGCGGCATCACCCACGGAAACCTAGGGTCACCGCGCGCCAACAGCGCCTCATAGGTCAGATGGCGCCCGCTGGCAGTGATCCCGGCCTGAGGGTCGGGCACTTCCACGATCTTTGGCCCGCCGCCGATCACGATGCAGGCGCGCTCGACCAGATCGACCAGCGAGGCATCCACCAGCACCACCTTGGCCCCGGCGTGTTCGAGGATGTAGGCTACCGTGTCCAGATCGAGCCTCGTGTTGATCGCATTCAGGACCGCGCCGCAGGCGGGAACGCCGAAATGGGCCTCGGCATGCGCGGGAACGTTGGGCAGCAGGGTCGCCACCACATCGCCCGGTCGCACCCCCATTCCGGCCAGAGCACTGGCCAATTGGCTGACCCGAGCGTGATACTGCGCATAGGTCCAGCGCTCGGCTCCGTAGACCAATGCCTCGCGGGCAGCAAAGACATCGGCGGCGCGGCGCAGATGCGACAGCGGTGTCAGCGGGACATGATTGGCCGCGCATTTCTCCAGACCCGATTCGTCCGCCAGCCACCCCATCGCATCCCCCTTGCAAAGCTCTGCCGCTTCTGGTTCGCCATATTGGCGGCAGTCGGGGCCGTCTGGAAGGGGCCTTGGCCATGTCGAGTGTTACAAGTCCGGTGGCGGGCAACCGCATGCTGGCCGCACTGGGTGCGATTCTCGCCTATGCACTGATCATCGGCTATACCGACAATTACGTCATCGTCATCGCAGCCGAGAGCGGCCTCTGGCAGTTTCACGCGACGCGCTCGGCGATGGCCGCGGTTCTGTTTGCGCTGGCAGCCCTGCCCTTCGCGCTGGTTCTCAGACCCAGGAACCTTTCGGCGGTGGTTGCCCGCTCGGCGATCCACACGCTGTCCATGCTGGTCTATTTCGGTTGCCTTGGCTTTCTGACGGTCGCGCAGACTGCGGCGGGGCTGTTTACCGCGCCGATCTTCGTGCTTTTACTGTCGCGGTTCCTCTTTGGCCATGCCCTGGGCCCGGTGCGGATCGTGGCGGTGATTGTCGGGTTCCTGGGTGTCCTGCTGGTGCTGCAGCCGGGTGTCGAATCGCCATTGGGCTGGACCACGGTCTTTCCGGTGATCGGTGGCGCGCTCTATGCGATGGGCAATCTGGCCACCAGGGAGTGGTGCGCGGGAGAGAGCGCTGCCACGCTGACTCTGGGGTTCTTTCTGGGGCTCGGGGTGGCTGGACTGATCGGAATGGGCGTGCTGGCGGTCTGGTCGCCCGAGGTGCCAGCGGGCACCGATGGGTTCATCCTGCGTGGCTGGGTCTGGCCGTCGGGCACCTTCCTGTTCTGGACCTTCGTTCAGGCGCTGGGCTCGATGATCGCCGTAGGGTTGATGGTCAAGGGCTATCAACTGGCAGAGGCTAGCCGGGTTTCCGTGCTGGAATATGTAATCCTGCCGATTTCCGCCGGCTGGAGCTGGATCCTGTGGGGCCAGACGATCACCCCGCTGGCGGTAGCCGGAATGGGGCTGATTGTCGTCGCCGGAGCGATGATCGCGTTGCGCCAGCGCTGAATCCCGGCCATTTGCGCCTGTTAGCGCACCAATCGCTTTCCAGGGTTCAATCTGCCACATTTGCCCGGATTCGTCGCCGCATTGTGTCGCAATGTGCACCGTGAGGAGGGGAAATACCTCGAATTTTCCTTAAAGGCTCCGCGTCTTCGCCATCAGCCGGGGGTTGTATGGACCCATCGAATACAAGGCCGTTCATGAAAGGACAAAGCCATGTTGCACGGTTTGATGGGTGGTGTTGCCAACCGGGGTCAGTATATCCCCTACTCCTTTTCGGATCGCAGCAACCTCTTTGCGGGGGATCTTGCAGAGATTGGAACATCCGGTTTGGGGCACAACGACTTTGGCCAGGTGGCCGGGGGACTGGTCGCCGGGACACTCGTAGCGACCGATCTGGGATGGCAGCCTGTAGAGGATCTGCGCGCGGGCGACAGGGTGGTCACCTTCGACAACGGCATGCGGCCGCTGCGCTCGGTTCGGGTGAGCACGCTTTGGACCGCCGCCGCCGAAGCGCCGCGCGCGGTTTGGCCGATGGCGGTGCCTGCCAAGGCGCTGGGCAACCGCACCGAGATGACACTGATGCCCGAACAGGCGGTGCTGATCGAATCGGATCAGGCCGAGGCGCTTTACGGCGACCCCTTCATCCTTGTTTCGGCCGGGGCGTTGGAGGGACACAGGGGTATCACCCGGGTGCCGCCACAGCGCGAGGTTACGCTGGTGACGCTGGAATTCGAAGGCGATGAGGTTGTCTACGCCAATGGAACGATGCTGGTGCATTGTCCGGCGGACCGAATCGAGACCGTGCGCAGCGCTGAAGAGATGATGCGCACCGGTGTCGAGGGCGCCTACTACCGCCTGACCGACCTGCAAGGGCGCAAGCTGATGGCGCTGATGCAGGCCGCCCACTGAGCCTGCCTGAACGACACAGGGCCGCGTCCGGGGAACCCCCGGACGCGGTCCTGTTCACGCGGTCTCAGGCGACCTTGACCGCCTTGGGCCCGTAAAACGTCTGGCCCTTGTCGGCCATGTCGCGCAGCAATTTGGGCGCCCTGAACCGCGCGCCATGCGCGGCCTCCAGCGCGTCACAGATCGAGACGGCCTTTGCGGCGCCGATGATGTCCAACCAACCGAAGGGCCCGCCCGACCAGGGCGCAAAGCCCCAGCCCAGGATCGCACCCACGTCGCCTTCGCGGATATCCTCCAGCACGCCTTCCTCCAGCGCGCGCACCGCCTCCAGAACCTGCGCCATCATCAGCCGGTTCTTGACCGTGTCGAGGTCGGCGCCGTCGACGCGCGGATATTGCGCCGCCAGTCCGGGCCAATAGCCCTGACGCTTGCCCTTGTCGTCATAGTCAAAGAACCCGGCCTTGGACTTGCGGCCCAGTCGGCCCTGTTCGACCATCCAGAACACAACCGCATCCACAGCGTCATCCGGATAATCGTTGCCCATCGCGGCCTTGGTCGCCCTGGCGATCTTGGCGCCAAGGTCGAGCGAGGTTTCATCGACCAGTTGCAGCGGTCCCACCGGGAAGCCCAGCAACTGCGCCGCATGATCGACCATCGCGGGCGCGACCCCCTCGGCCACCAGCCGCATCCCCTCGTTGATATAGGGGATGATGCAGCGGTTGGCGTAGAAGAAGCGCGCATCGTTGACGACGATCGGCGTCTTGCGGATCTGGCGTACATAATCCAGTGCCTTGGCCACCGCGCGATCCCCGGTCTGCGCGCCCTTGATGATCTCGACCAGCATCATCTTGTCGACCGGCGAGAAGAAATGGATGCCGATGAACTGCTCGGGCCGACTCGATGCCCGGGCCAGCGAGGTGATCGGCAGGGTCGAGGTGTTCGAGGCATAGATCGCGGTGGAGGGAATCACTGCCTCGGCCTTTTTCGTCACTTCGGCCTTGACGCCCGGGTCTTCGAACACCGCCTCGACGATCAGGTCACAGCCGTCCAACATCGCGTAATCCGTCGTCGTGGTGATGCGGCCCAGCACCTGTGCCTTTTTCTCCTCGGTGCCGCGCCCCTTCTTGATCGCGCCGTCGAGAATGCCGGTGGAATAGGCCTTGCCCTTTTCCGCCGCCTCGATGGTCGAATCCAGCAGCACCACCTCGATCCCCGCATTGGCGCTGACATAGGCGATGCCGGCGCCCATCATGCCGGCGCCAAGAACCCCGACCTTCTTCACCTTTTCATCGGGTACGTTCGGACGGTTCGCGCCCTTTTCCAGTGCGCCCTTGTTGACAAACAGGCTTCGGATCATCGCGCTGGACGAGGGGTTCATCATCACGCTGGTGAAATACCGCGCCTCGATCTTCAGCGCGGTGTCAAAGGGTACCTGAAGCCCCTCATAGACGGCGGACAACAACGCCTTCGCGGCGGGATAGACCCCCCAGGTGTTGGCATGCACCATCACCGAGGCGCCGACAAAGATCGGGAAACCGGCGGGGTGATAGGGCGTTCCACCCGGCACCTTGTAGCCCTTTTGATCCCAGGGCTTGACCAGATCGGCATCCTTGGCGCCCAGCACCCAGGCGCGCGCGGCGGCCAGCAGTTGATCGGCGGGCACCACCTCGTCGATCACGCCCGCCGCCTTGGCTTTTTTCGGGTCGTTGGCACGCCCCTCCAGCAGCAGGGGCGCCGCCGCCATCGCGCCCAGTTTCCAGGCCAGCCGCGTCGTGCCGCCTGCACCAGGGAAAATGCCGACCTTGATTTCCGGCAGGCCGATCTGCGCCTTCGGATTGTCGGCGGCAAAGATGCGGTGGCAGGCCAGCGGCAATTCCAGCCCGATCCCCATGGCGGTGCCGGGCAGGGCGGCGGCAATCGGCTTGCCGCCTTTCTGGGTCTTGGGGTCCATGCCCGCGCGCTCGATCTTTCTGAGCAGCTTGTGCATCGACATGATCCCGTCGAACACGCCCTGTGCCGGGTTGTCCCCCGCGCTCAGGCGCATTTCGGCCAACACATTCAGATCCATCCCGCCTGCGAAATCGGCCTTGGCGCTGGTGATGACCACGCCCTTGACGCCCGGATCGGCGAGGGCCGCGTCAATCGCCGCGTCCAGTTCGCGCAGGCCCTCGAAGGACATGACGTTCATCGTCTTGCCGGGCACGTCCCAGGTGATCGTCGCCACGCCCTCGGCGTCGGTCGCATAATGGAATTCGGTCATTTGCTCTCTCCCTTGGGCAGGTCACGGGGTCCGGCCCAGTCGCTGCCATCGTGATAGGTGAATCGGGGCGTGGCGCCCTCGACGTGGATTTTCATGTCGACCTCGGTGTAGGTCGCGATTTCGCGCGGCGCGCGGGTGCCGACGACAAGGAAGCTCGCGGGCTCGGACGAGCGGTTTTCGAACCGGTGCCCGACCGCAACCCCTGCCTTCCACGCCGCGAATTCTCCCGGTCCCATGGGCGTTTCTCCCGTGTCCTCGGCCAGCACCAGGGACCCGGTCAGGACCATGGCGAATTCGTCCTCGTTCAGGTGCCAGTGCCTGAGCGAGGCCACCGCGCCCGGTTCCAGATAGACGATGTTCGCGCCGAACTGAGTCAGCCCGGCAAGGGTGCCCAGCCTGCGCGAACTGCGCCCTGCCATCTGGCTGGCGTAGGGCTCGGGATAGATCGAGCCGGTGCGCAGCGGCGCGGTCTCAATGTCCAGTTTCGGCATTGGTCCCCCTGTTGGGATAAGGTGTCATCTGCCTGCCTTCCGTCCTGCCGACCGGCCGTCGGCGAAAGTTTATTCCAGATCCCGCCCGTCCAGCGGGCCTTGACCCAGTGTCCATCGAATATGGCCCGGTGCGCTCTGGATCGCGCGAAACCGCCATTCGCCGTCGCGCACCATGGTAAAACGCGAGGCGAAGGGCTGCACCAGACGCTCGGCCCCGCGCAGGATGTTCATTTCCACCGTCACCTTCAGCGTGTCAGGGGTCTCGGCCTCGAAGAACCGGATGCGTCGGACGAAATCGGTGACCCCGTTGACGGTGATGGCGATGCGATAGAGGTCAAAGTCGCGCGCAAGCTCGCTGTCATTCGTCAGAAGATAGCTGTCGCCGTCGCGCGTCTCGATGCACAAGGGCAGCCAGAACACCGAACGATAGAGACGGAAGTCGCCGCGAATCAGCGCTTTTGTCAAACGATCGCTCAGCGCCTCGAAGGCTGCCCGCGGCATTGCCTCAGACTCGCTCGATGATGGTGGCGGCCCCCATGCCCGACCCGATGCACAGCGTTGCCAGACCGGTGCCTTTGCCGGTGCGTTCAAGTTCATCCAGCAAGGTGCCGATAATGATTGCGCCGGTGGCCCCCAGCGGGTGGCCCATGGCGATCGAGCCGCCGTTGACATTGACCAGCGCCGGATCGACGTCGAAGGCCTGCATGAAGCGCATGACGACGGCGGCAAAGGCCTCGTTCACCTCGAAAAGGTCGATGTCCGAAATCGCCATGCCGCTGGCTTTCAGGATCTTTTCGGTCACTGGAACGGGGCCGGTCAGCATGATGGTCGGATCGGTGCCGATCTTGGCCGTGGCGCGGATGCGCGCGCGTGGTTTTAGACCGTATTTTTCGCCGAATTCCTTGTTGCCGATCAGCACCGCCGCCGCTCCGTCGACGATGCCGCTTGAGTTGCCGGCATGGTGGATGTGCTCGATGCGTTCCAGGTCGGGATATTTCATCAGCGCGATCTTGTCGAACCCGGGCATCACCTCGCCCATGTCCTTGAAGCTGGGCTTCAGGGCGCCGAGGCTTTGCATGTCGGTCTCGGGACGCATGTGCTCGTCACGATCCAGAATGGTCAGGCCATTGATGTCCTTGACCGTGATTACTGACTTTGCGAAACGCCCCGCCGCCCAGGCCGCCGCCGCGCGCCGCTGGCTTTCCACCGCCAGAGCATCGGCCTGATCGCGGGTAAAGCCGTATCTCGTGGCGATGATGTCCGCGCTGATGCCTTGCGGGACAAAATAATTGTCGATGGCGATGGTCGGGTCGACAGCAATCGCGCCGCCGTCGCTGCCCATCGGCACGCGGCTCATGCATTCGACCCCGCCTGCGACATAAGCCATGCCCGCGCCGCCGCGCACCTGGTTGGCGGCCATGTTCACCGCCTCCATTCCGCTGGCGCAGAACCGGTTGATGCTGACGCCCGGGACGCTTTCGTCGAAATCCGACGCCAGAACGGCGGTGCGTGCCAGGCAGGCCCCTTGCTCGCCGATAGGCGTGACATTGCCCCAGATCACATCCTCGATGGCACGCGTATCCAGATCGCTGCGATCCTTGATCGCGTTGAGCACGAGCGCCGACAACCGGGCCGAGGTCACCTCATGCAGGCTGCCGTCCTTGCGGCCCTTGCCGCGCACCGAGCGCACGGCGTCATAGATATAGGCGTCTGTCATCAGGTCCTCCTCAGGCCTTGGCCCGGTCGGCAGGCGAGCCGGGCATCATCTCGTAGGGGTGTTTCCAGCCGGGCAGGGCGGCAATCGCGTCCAGCCAGCGGTCGATATGGGGCCAATCGGCGCGGGAAAAACCGAAAGGCTCTGGGTAATACAAGTAGCCACAACAGGCGGTGTCGGCGATGGTCGGAGTATCGCCAACGATCCACTCGCGGTCCGCCAGATGGGCGTCAAGCACGGCATAGGCGGCTTTCAGACGGCCCTGCTGAAAGGCGATCACTTCGCGCGGGCGCTTGTCTTCGGGCAGGAAATTCATTAAAAACCGTGTCGTGCCGATCTGGCCAGACAGCTTGTGATTGTCCCAGAGGATCCAACGCAGGATGTCTGCGTCCAGATCCGTTGCCCCCCCTAACCGACCCGTCCGCCGCGCGACATGCATCTGGATCATACCCGATTGCGTGAGGGTCAGATCCCCCTCGACGTAAACCGGCACCTCGCCCATCGGGTTAATCGCGCGAAACGCCGGACTGCGCGCCTCGCCGTTGAAAAAGTCGACAAAGCGTGGCTGCCAGTCATGCCCTGCCAGCGTCATTGTCAGCGCGGCCTTATAGGCATTCCCAGATTCGCCAAAGCAATAGAGGGTTGCAGTCATGGGGTTGGTCCTGAGGCCAAAGTGTGGGGGGTGAGGTCAAAAAGAGCGTATTTAGGGCAGAATGAAAGGGCGCCGAGAGGATTTATTAAGGATTGGCGGGAGAGATTGGCGGTACGGTACAGGCTGGCGAGCCGATGACCGTGCAAAGTGAAGCCACCCTGACCCGCTGGAGAGCGCAATGCACAGGCGGGGACGGGTGTGCTTGCTTTGCCGTTCGCTGGTTCATTCTGCTTGAAATACGCCCGGGGGGTCCGGGGGGCAGCGCCCGCCGGCTCGGCCCAACAGGAGGGCCATGATCTGTGATCATGGAGCCGACTGACGGGAGCCCTCACAGGCTCCTCCCGATCAGATCCTTCATGATCTCGTTCGTCCCGCCATAGATCCGCTGCACCCGCGCGTCCGTCCACATCTCGGCCACTGCATATTCCTGCATGAAGCCATATCCGCCATGCAATTGCACGCATTCGTCCAGCACCTGGCATTGCAGGTCAGTCAGCCAGTACTTGCACATGGCCGCCATTTCGACGGTCAGTTCCCCCTTCAGATGGGCGGCGATGCAGGTGTCGAGGAAGCTGCGGGCCACGACGGCGTTGGTCTTGCACTCGGCCAGCTTGAATCGGGTGTTCTGAAAGTTCAGGATCGGCTGGCCAAAGGCCTCGCGCTCCTTGCAATAGGCGATGGTGCGCTCGACGGCGCCCTCGATCGCGCCCACAGCGCCGCAGCCGATGATCAGGCGCTCTTGCGGCAATTGCCGCATCATCTGATAGAATCCTTGCCCCTCGGCGCCGCCCAGGATGTTTTCGGGCGGGATCGGCACGTTGTCGAAGAACATCTCCGACGTGTCTGCCGCCTTCAGCCCCACCTTTTCCAGATTGCGCCCGCGCCGGAAGCCTTCGGCGCCGTCGGTTTCAACCGCGACCAGCGACACCCCCTTGGCGCGCGAGGTCGGGTCGGTCTTGGCCGCGACCAGGATCAGGTTGGCGTGCTGGCCGTTGGTGATGAAGGTCTTGGCGCCGGTCAGCCGATAGACATTGCCGTCGCGCACCGCCCGCGTTTTCAGCGCCTGCACGTCCGAGCCGCCCGAGGGTTCGGTCATTGCCAGCGCGCCGACGATCTCGCCCGTGGCCATTTTCGGCAGCCAGCGGGCCTTTTGCTCGTCCGTGCCATAAGCGAGGATGTAATGCGCGACGATGCCGGAGTGGATCGAGTGCCCCCAACTGGCCAGATTGGCGCGGGCGGCCTCCATGGTGATGACGGCTTCGTGGCCGAAATCGCCGCCCGCCCCGCCATATTCCTCGGGGATCGACGCGCAGAGGAGGCCCATCGCCCCTGCCTGTTGCCATGTTTCGCGGTCCATCTGGCCCTGCGTTCGCCAGCGGTCAAAGTGCGGCGCCCACTCACCGGCGATGAAATCGCGAGTCAGGTCTGCGAGCATGCGGTGCTCGTCATTCATCCAGGGCGATGGCAGCAACGGAAAGGTCATCGGTGGGCCCCTCCCAAGGCCTCATTATTTCTTGCGCGCCTCGAGTTCAGAATTGAATAGCCGCAGACGGTGGGTCAGGTTGTCAGCATGCATGATGCTGTCGAGGTTTTCGAACAGGAACGAAAGCGCCTCGCCTTCATCGAGCCCCGCTTCATCGGCAAAGCGTCTCAGGCGGCGATAGCCATCTTCGGTCATGGCGACCGGGAAACGGCGGGTCAGGCGCAGGCGTTTCGGCATCCGGACCTCGGGGTTTCAGAACTGTTCGGCGGACAGGGCCATTACCGGCTCGGCCCCGGAGAGGATCCGCGCCAGGTGCATCCCGGTTGCCGGAAGTTGACGCGCCATATAGTAGCGCCCGGTTGCCAGTTTTGTCTCGTGGAACGCGGCGTCGTCAGTTCCCGTGGCCAGTGCCTCGGAACTGGCCTTGGCCATCATCGCCCACATCAGCCCCAGGCAGACATGGCCGAACATGTGCAGGAAGTCCGACGAGCCGGCGAGGGCGGCGTTGGGGTTCCTCATGCCCTGTTGCATGAAATACATCATCGCGCCTTGCAGGTCCTTCGAGGCAGCCTTGAGCGGGTCAATGAAGGGGACCTTGAGCGCCTCGTTCGCCTCGTTCTCCTTGATGAAGGTCTTCACCATCTCGAAGAAGGCCATCGCCGGTTTGCCCCCGTCGGCCGCCAGTTTACGGCCCACAAGGTCGAGCGCCTGCACCCCGTTCGCGCCCTCATAGATCATGGCGATGCGGGCATCGCGGGCGAACTGGGACATGCCCCATTCCTCGATGTACCCATGCCCGCCGTAAACCTGCTGCGCCTGAATGGTCATGGCAAAGCCGATGTCGGTCTGGAACCCCTTGATGACCGGGGTCAGAAGTGAAATCAGCCCCTCGGCCTGGGTGTCGCCCAGCCGGTGCGCGCGGTCGATCAGATGCGCGCCCCAGAAAGTAAAGGCGCGCGCGCCCTCGACGAAGGATTTCTGGTCCATCAGCATGCGACGGATGTCGGGGTGCACGATCAAGGGATCGGCATTGCCGCCGGGGTTCTGCGCGCCGGTGACGGCGCGCCCCTGCAGGCGGTCCTTGGCATAGGCCAGCGCGCTCTGATAGGCGGCCTCGGCCTGCGCATAACCTTGCAGGCCGACACCAAGACGGGCCTCGTTCATCATGACGAACATGGCCTTCATACCCTTGTGCAACTCGCCGATCAGATAGCCGGTTGCGCCGTCATAGTTCATCACACAGGTGGCATTGCCGTGGATGCCCATCTTTTCCTCGACCTTGCCGACCGAGACGGCGTTGCGCGCCCCCAAGCTTCCGTCGGAATTCACCAGGTACTTCGGCACGATGAACAGGCTGATGCCCTTTGTCCCCTCGCCGCCACCCGGTGCCTTGGCGAGAACCAGATGGATGACGTTCTCGGCCATGTCATGGTCCCCAGCCGAGATGAAGATCTTCTGCCCGGTAATGGCATAGCTGCCGTCCGCCTGCGGTTCGGCCTTGGTGCGGATTAGCCCCAGATCGGTGCCGCAATGCGGCTCGGTCAGGTTCATGGTGCCGGTCCACTCGAGGCTGACCATCTTGGGCAGATAGGTCGCCTTTTGCTCGTCGCTGCCCGAGGCGAGGATGGCGTTGATCGCGCCATGCGTCAGGCCTTGGTACATGTTGAAGGCCATGTTCGAGGACACGAACACCTCGCCCACCGCCGTGCCAACGACATAGGGCAGGTTCTGGCCGCCGAATTCCTCGGGCAGGTCGATGCCGTTCCAGCCACCTTCCCTGACTGCCTCGAAGGCCGCCTTGAAGCCGGTAGGCGTGCGCACGACGCCGTTTTCCAATCGGCACCCTTCGGCATCGCCCACCGCGTTCAGAGGGGCCAGCACGTCCTCGGCCAGTTTGGCGGCCTCGTCCAGAATTGCCTGCGTGAAGCCGCGTTCAAGGTCGCTGTAGCCCGGGATGCCCGACGAACTGACCTTCAAAAGGTCGTGCATCAGGAATTGCATGTCCTTCACGGGGGCCTTGTAGCTGGGCATTGTCTGTCTCCTGTCGGCGCTGGGCGCAATGATTGGGCCGCGTCAGGCGGCGGTGTCGGGTCGGAACGCGGCCAGCATGTCGGCGCCCTGTTCCAACTGGGCGCGCAGTTCCTCGATGGCCTCGTTCAATTCGTCACGCTGACGCTCCATCTGCGCCAGACGTTCGCGCGCGGCAGCAACGGTGCGCTTCAATTGCTCACCCTTCGCGTCGCCGCGATCATAAAGGTTCAGAAGCTGACGCATCTCCTCCAGCGCAAAGCCGAAGCGCTTGCCGCGCAGGATCAGCTTCAGCCGCCCGCGCTCGCGCCGGGTATAATAGCGCTTCTGCCCGTCGCGGATCGGGGTCAGCAGTTCCTTGGCCTCGTAAAAGCGCAGGGTGCGCGGCGTCACGTCGAACGCCTTGCACATGTCGCTGATCGTCATCAGATCCTTGTCCATCTTCCCCTCGCCCATGGTCGCGCGTCAGCCGGGCGGAATGCCCACCCGATCCCAACATGGGCCCGATGAGGGAAGGATGAAAGAAGGTTGACGTTAACGTAAGCCGCGACGCTGCGTCACGAAACCGCGATGACGCTTGGTCAAGCGTCCTTTGCCAGCCGTGCCGCTTCGTCGCGCAGGTTTTTCAAGTCGGCCAGCGACACCGCCAATTCGTCGCGCTGGCGCGACAGCTCGGCCAATTGCCGGTCCGCCATCAGCACGAAGGCTTCCAACTGTGGTTTGGTGCCCTTGGTTTCGTAGATCTGCAGCCATTGGCGCAGCTCTTCGAGTGCGAACCCGAATCGGCGCCCGCGCAGGATCAGCGTCATCCGCGCCACTTCGCGGGGGCCATAGAACCGGTTTCGGCCTTCCTTTTCCGGTTTCAACAGCTCGATGTATTCGTAATAGCGCAGTGTCCGGGGTGTCACCTCGAAGCGTGCGCACATCTCCTTGAACGTCAGTCTGGCGTCGCTCATCGACTGGCCCGCCGCCCCTTGCCTTGCCCGGTTGCCCAAGCGTAAGCCTCTGTCCTGCCAGAGGCAACCGCCGATTGTCCGCAACCCGGACTTGCCTTGCGCCCGCGTTCGGGCCATGCCTGAGGGATGGACACGAGGACAAGCGATGTCAGACCCGACCCCCGCACAGCAATTCATCGAGGCCATTCCCCATTCGCGCGCGCTGCGTATGCAACTGGAGGCGATCGGGGACGGTCATGCCGTGATCTCGATGCCCTGGGCCGAGGAACTGGTGGGCGACCCGGCCACGGGAGTGATCGCAGGCGGTGCGGTTTCGGCCCTGATGGACACCTGTTGTGGCGCGGCGGTGATGTCCTACCCCGGCGCGCGCGGCACGGCGACGCTGGATCTGCGTATCGACTACATGCGCGCGGCCAAGCCCGGTCAGCGCATCACGGCGCGCGCGCACTGCTACCACGCCACCCGGACCGTGGCCTTCGTGCGCGCTACCGCGCATGACGAGGATGACACGTTGCCCGTTGCCACCGCCTCGGGCGCCTTCACCATGGAGGCCGCGAAGTGAGCAGACCGAAGCCCGAACCCGTCCAGATCGTCAAGGAGCGTCGTGACAAGGCCCTGCGGCGGCTGGTTGGCGGCATCCCCTATATCCGC
>CALEZJ010000441.1 GCA_937927885.1 uncultured Paracoccaceae bacterium
GGCGCGGCTGGCTGGAACGGCGCGCGGCAATGCCGGCATGAGCGGGGCCCGCGTCCGGTGGTGGGGCCGGTGCTGCATGTGCTGGCGCCCGATCCGGGGCAGGGGGTGGATGAAGGCTGGCTGCGCCGGGTGCTGGACAAGGGCGCGCATGTCTATCCGCTGGGGCTGCAATGGCGCACGGCTGAGGTGCTTTTTCAGGCCGGGCGGATCGTGGCGCCCTCGGGCCTCAGGGCGCTGATCGAGGCCACGCATGGCGAGGGCGCGGTGCCCGAGGCGCTGGAGAGGGTGGCCTTGCGCGACGAGGGCGGCGACCGCGCGCGCGCTGCCCATGCCTGGCAGAACGTAATTGATCTGGGGAAGGATTTTCGCTCTGGCGGTGGGGATGATGACGCGACCTATCCCACCCGGCTGGGCGAGACGGTGCAGACGCTGGCGCTGATGGAAGGCGGTGCGCCCTTGGGCGGTGACTGGGCTTTGGCCGAGGTTTCGGCGCGGGTTTCCCGGTTGCGGGACTTGGCGCTGCCCGATCAGGACGCGCCCGAGGTGGCGGCGCTGAAGGCGGACTGGCCCGAGTGGAAGCGTGCCACGGTCACGGTTTGCCCCTTGGTGGAGGGGCGGATTTGCGACGGGCTGGCCTATGACCGCGATCTGGGGCTGGTGTTCAGATAAGGTCGTCCACGGCCACCCGCAGCGCCGCCGCCAGTTTTTGCAGCGTCGCGACCGAGCCGGATTTGCGCCCGGTTTCCATCTCGGCGATCTGCACGCGGTTGACGCCTGCGGCCTGCGCCAGCGCCGCCTGCGTCAGCCCCCGCAGCTCGCGCCAGATCCGCAGCGGGCTTTCGCCGTCCAGCAGTCGGTCGGCAAAGGCGGCGGGCAGCAGTTCATCCTCGCCACGGGCCAGCCGGGCCTTGGCGGCATCATAGGCGGCCAGATCCGACAGCGCCTCGGCCGCGGCCAGAAGGCGCTGGTATTCGCTGACCGGGATCGAGACCATCTCATTCATCGCAGGCTCCTTTCAGTCATAGATGCCCCCGCGCGGGCCGATGTCGAGCACGTCCAGAACCACCCCGTCCTCCAGGATCACCCGCCAGTCGCCGACCCTGAGGCGGATACCCTCACGCCCTTGCAGCGCGGTGATGTTGTTGACCTGCGAGGCGGGATCGGTTGCATAGGCCTCGATCTTGTCGCGGATGCGGCGAGCCGTGGGGACGGGCATTCGCCGCAGGGCCTTGATCGCGGTGCGGGTATAGCGGATCGGTTTCACGAGGGGGAATGTAGCTGAGAGCGACAAGGCGGTCAACCGGAATATGGGCCGAATTTGAAGGTTTACAGAAGGCGCGCGGCGTCTCACACTCGTCCAAAAGGCGAGTGACGTGCTGGTATGACCCTGAACCTTCTCACCGACCGGTGGATTCCCGTGCTCGATGCCAGCGGCAACCGCCGGGTGATCGCGCCTTGGGAAATGGCCGATCCGACGCTGCAACGGCCCGACTGGCCGCGCGCGGACCTGAATATCGGCTGTCTGGAGATGTTGATCGGGCTGGTTTACCTGGCCGATCCGCCCCGCGATTCCGAGGATTGGGAGGACCGCGCGGCACCCGACGCAGACCGCCTGCGCGCGGCCCTATTGCCCTTCGCCCCGGCGTTCAACCTGACGGGTGCGGGACCGCGGTTCTTGCAAGACCTGCACCCGATCGAGGGCGAGGCGAACGGCCCCGATATGCTGTTCATCGACAGCGCGGGCGCGCAGGGCGCGAAAAACAACGCCGATCTGATGGTAAAACGAGACCGCTTCCCCCGGCTGGACCCCGCCCTGACGGCGATGGCGCTGTATACGTTTCAGGCGCATGCCCCTGCAGGCGGGGCGGGCAACCGCACCTCGATGCGCGGCGGTGGGCCGATGGTGACGCTGGTCGATCCGGGCAACGGTCTGTGGCCGCTGGTCTGGGCCAATGTGCCCGATGGGCGGCCCGGGGCTTTGCGCGATCTGCCCTGGATGCGGCCGACGCAGACTTCGGAGAAGGGCGAGCAGGTTCTGCCGCCCGAGGGTCGGATTTTCGGGGCCGAGGCGTTCTTCGGCATGCCCCGGCGGCTGCGACTGGTCGAGGAGGGCGGGCAGATCACCGGTGTGATCCAACGCCCCTACGGCACCAATTACGCGCTGTGGAAGCACCCGCTGACGCCCTATTACCGCATGAAGCCGGGCGCGGAATGGCTGCCCAAACATCCGCGCGCCGGGCTGTTTGGCTATCGCAACTGGCTGGGCGTGCTGGCCAGGGGCGGCGATCTGACCGAGGTCGCCGCCTGTCTGGAGAGCTGGCGAC
>CALEZJ010000442.1 GCA_937927885.1 uncultured Paracoccaceae bacterium
CGGGGTGCAGGGCCATGCCGCCTATCCGCACCGCGCAAGGAACCCCCTGCCCGCGCTTGTCCGCCTGCTGGACCGGCTGGCGCGCCATGAACTGGACCGGGGAAGCGCCCTCTTTGATCCGTCGACGCTGGCGATCACCGGGATTGATACCGGCAACCCGGTGTCGAACGTGATCCCGGCCAGCGCGCGGGCGATGCTGAACATCCGCTTCAACGACCTGCACACCGGTGACGGGCTGGTGCGCTGGATTTACGACCAGATGCAGGCGGTCGAGGCGGAAACCGGCATCGCCTTTACGCTGGTTGCAAAGATTTCGGGCGAATCCTTTGTGACCGAGCCGGGCTGGTTCACCGACCTGGTGGCGGATGCGGTTCAGGCCGAATGCGGAATTCGCCCGGGCCTCAGCACCTCGGGCGGGACCTCGGATGCGCGGTTCATCAAGGCGCATTGCCCGGTGGTGGAATTCGGCCTCGTCGGCGCCTCGATGCACAAGACCGACGAACATGTCGAAATCGCGCATATCCACCAGTTGACGGCGATCTACCGGCGGATGCTGGCGGCCTATTTCGCCTGAAGAAAGTCTGTCAGGACCTCGGCGGCGATCTCGATGCTGCGGATGCGCGCGGCGGGGTCGTGGATGGCGCCGGAAAAGATCATCTCGTCCGGCCGGGTGCGGTCGATCAGCGCTGCCAGTTGCCGCCGCAGCGACGCGGGGCCGCCGGTGGCGCTGAACGACAGCGCGTGCTGCACCTGCGCCAGCACCGGGGCCGGGATCACCGGGCCAAGGTCGCGCACCGGATGGGGCAACTTGCCGGGCGCGCCGCTGCGCAGCCGGGCAAAGGCCAAGAGCTGCGACGAGCGCAGGAAATCGGCCTCGGCGTCGGTTTCGGCGGCGAACAGCCCCGCCGCGACCATGACATAGGGCCGCGCCAGATAGTCGGACGGGCGGAACCGTGCGCGATAGACCGCCAGCGCCTGATCCAGCGCATCGGGGGCGAAATGGCTGGCAAAGGCATAGGGCAGGCCCAGATACGCCGCCAGTTGCGCGCCATAAAGGCTGGAGCCCAGGATCCACACCGGCACCTGCGTCCCCTCGCCGGGGATGGCGCGAACCCGCGCGCCCTCCTCGGCGGTGGAGAAATAGCCCATGAGTTCAATCACATCCTGCGGAAAATCGTCCTCGGACTGCATGCGTCGGCGCAGCGCGCGCATCGTCGCGCCGTCGCTGCCGGGCGCGCGCCCCAGCCCCAGATCGATCCGCCCGGGATAAAGGGTTTCCAGCGTGCCAAAGGCCTCGGCCACCACCAGCGGGGCGTGGTTGGGCAGCATGATGCCCCCCGCCCCCACCCGGATTGTGCGCGTGGCGCCCGCGACATGGCCGATCACCACGGCGGTGGCGGCGCTGGCGATGCCGGGCATGGAATGATGCTCGGCCAGCCAGAATCGGTGATAGCCCAGACGTTCGGCCGCCTGCGCCAGCGCCACGGAATTGGCCAGCGCCTCGGCGGCACTGCCCCCTTCGGGAATGGGGGAAAGGTCGAGGATCGAGGCGTGGTGCATGGCGAAATCTCCTGTCAGGTCAGGAGATAAGCCCCAAGGTGACGGCGCGCCAAGACCCGGCGCGCCGTTTTTCTCGTTACCAGGCGTTGATGCGCTCCAGCTCCGCGCGCAACTCGCCCTTGAAATCCAGCGCCTTGGCCGATGCACGGGTCAGCAGCGAGACCAGGACGAACAGCGCCACACTGGCCCCAGCCACGCTCAGCGCCAGCACCGGGTTGAACACGCTGATCCCCTGCCCCATCGCCAGCCAGATCGCCAGCACAGCACCGCCGCCCATCGAGGCCAGCGCCCCCGCCGCCGTCGCCCGCGACCAGAAGAACGCCCCGATGATCGCGGGCACGCTGAAGATCAGCCCCG
>CALEZJ010000443.1 GCA_937927885.1 uncultured Paracoccaceae bacterium
CGCAACGCGCTTACCGCGGCGCCCGCAGCCAACCCGCCTGCCGCGCGCGCACCGTGACGGCACGCCCCTCGCGCTGGATGGTGGCGCCGACGACCCTGCCGCCCTCGCTCACCAGCCCGGTTGCTGGCGAGCGTAGCCACATGGTAACTCCCAGATCCTGCGCGGTTCGCGCCAGTCGCGCGATCAGCGCTCGACCGCGCACGATACGCTGCGACGACCCCTTTGTCGCCAGATCAAGAAAATGACTGGCCATCCGGCGCAGCACATACGCCATTGCCTTCGGAGAACGCCCAGCAGCAAGGAATTGCTTCATTTCCAACGTAGAGCCGATCGCCAGGCCTAGGAACAGCGTCTGCGGCAGTTCCCCTTTCAGACTGGCCATCAGGGTTCCCATTTCTCGCGCGTCGTAGTTTTCGGTCGCAATCGAGCGAAAATCGGCGCCGCCCTCCAGTTCAGGGTGATAGTCGGGGAATTGCATCGGGTAAAAGCGAACCCGGGTGTGATCTTCAAGGAAATCAACCATGCGGGGCCCTTGATCCAGATAGGTCTGAATGCGCGCCTCGTTCCAGGCGTTGCCGACCTCCTGACGCAGATAGGTCAGCACCGCCTCGCGGCTATCCGACTTGCCCAACCGCGCTTCGAGCGTCTTGGCATGGCGGCTGCCAGGAATCCACAACACCCCGCCCGAAGTAGCCGTGGTGCCGCCAAAGACCTCGGCCTTTTCCACCACCAGCACTTTCAGACCGGCTTTGGCGGCTGTCACCGCGGTCACCATTGCCCCCGCGCCCGAGCCGATCACCAGCACGTCGCATTGCGTCTCGTCGGTCATGTCCCTGTCTCCCTCAGATCTGCGCATGGGCGTCACGGGTCAGGATCACCCGCCCCTCGGAATCGAGGAAGCCCATTTCCCCCGTGTGGAAAAATCCTGTTCGATCAAGTGCTTGCGCACTGACCTTCGGCGCGCGGTCATAGCGCAGCATGGTGGTTTTACCGCGAATCCAGACCTCGCCGATCTCGTAGAGCAGTCGGTCCATGCCCGTCTGCGGATCAACGATCATCACCTCGATCCCTGGCAATGGTCGGCCAAAGGTGGTGTGCGCCGTATGGGCCGGGTCACGCGGATCCGAACACAGCGCAATGCCGCCTAGTTCCGCCCGCGCCCATCCATTCAGGATCTTTGCTGCGGGATAGATGCGCCCCAACGCGCGGATCGCGCGGCCGTCGCCACAGGCCAGTACAACGCGTGGCGCCCCCGGAACTGGGGCAGAGACAAGGGTGGCCGTCGCCGCAGGATCCGCGACGAAAAGGTGGCTGGCGGTCGCGGGATCGACCAACTCCGCCCCTGAAAGCAACGCCGCCAGCACCGGCCCTGCAAATGCCGACGAATTCAGCGGCAAGGGCACCGCGACTCGGTCCGCGGGGCCGAGCGCATAGCGCAGAGCCAACCCGCGCGCCGCGGACAATAGGGCCGCGTGGCTGAGAATCACGCCATGGCGCCTGTCGTCAAACAGCAGCAATGCCGGATCTTCCGGGTCGATGGCGTTGCCAGCGTCCGGCGAACCCTGCAATTCCGTGGGCACAAGGCTTTCGCGGGCAGGGGCTGGAGGCAGGTCGGCATCGTGGAGCAGCAGGCCAAGGCGTGCAAGCCGCGCCGCATGCTCCATCCGCAGCGCCCCGATGGCTGGATCGAGCGGCACGACAATTGCGCCGAGTGACCAGAGCGCCAGTATCACGGACAGGCGCTGTGCCGAGGAGGTCATCTGTACACCGACCCTTGTTCCCCGTTTGACGCCCTTCGCCCTGAGGCCCCCCGCCATGGTTCGAACATCTGCCGCAAGCATTGCGCCGTCCTGCTTCTGCCCAGCCGAGTGCCAGACAACCCCCTCAGGAAGGCGGGCCGA
>CALEZJ010000444.1 GCA_937927885.1 uncultured Paracoccaceae bacterium
GATCTGATCCGCGCCATCGGGCCTTCGCACGGCTCTGGCCGCCGCGTCTGGGAAGCGCTTTGCAAACTGTGCGAAGCTGACCCCGAACGAGCGCGCGCCATTGCCGCCGCAATCCCGCGTGATCTGCCCGGCCCTGCCCGGCTTGACGCCGCCATTGCACGCCTGCGGGTACCGGGAAAGGTGACGCCAGAACCCCCACCGGATGACCGGATCAGGATGGTGCGGCGGGGCAACCGAATCACCTTGGACGTCGACCCTGCTCTGACACCCGAAGTCGAAGCAGCCTTGAGGACCTTCATCGCCGGTTTGCTTGCGCGCGGTCAAGACTTCCGAAGGGCCCGATCAGTCTCGACACCTGATTGATACCTTGAAAGCAATCCGATTTCAACACCGCTCGCGGTGAACGGGGAAGCTTTTTCTCCCGAAACCACCATGAAACATGCCCTACCCCTTCGATCCGCTTTGGCGGAACGCAATGTTGCACCCTCTTCCAACCGGTTTGACCTGCTTGCACCTGTCCGCGTCTTGCGAAAGGCTCTTGGCCTTACGCCGAACGATCTGGCAGTTCTGACCGCGCTGGTCAGCTTTTTGCCCCGCGATGGGGTAAATGGAATAAGTGTGGTCTTTCCATCCAACACGGCGCTGGCAAACCGTGCCAACGGGCTGGACGAGCGAACGCTGCGCCGCAGCCTGGCGCGGCTTTCCGCTGCTGGCCTGATCGCGCGCAAATCCTCGGCAAATGGCAAGCGGTTTCCCTTGCGCCATCACGGCGTGATCCGGGATGCTTTTGGACTCGATCTTCGCCCGTTGATCGACCAGCAACCTCGGCTGCTGGCGGAAGCCGCCAAGGCGAAAGACGAGGCCGAGCACCTGCGCGCCCTCAGGGCTGAAGCACAGGCTTTGCGCTCATTCCTCTCGCGTCGTGGCGACCTGGATCCCGATATGCAGGCGACCCTTTCTACAATGCAGAGCCAGCTTCGGCGCGCCACACTAAGCGTCGACGCGGTCCTGCGCATGATCGAAGAATTGCGAGGACTCGCCAACGATTGCACGGTACCGGACCCCAGGACTGCCTCTGAGGAACAGGTTGAAGCCGTTAAGGAATCCGGTGTTTTGTCCGGCAGGAACGGCCAGAATGACCGGCACAAAGAGTCCAAACAAAGAGAAATTAGGGAAGACCCAGAAATTCCTCGAAGAAGAACCTCGCTGCTATTCACACGAAATCCGAGAACCATGGACTGGCAGGACTTTCGGAACGTAGCCAGCTATTTCCCATGTCCACCCCGTACAACCGAAACCTTCCGCAAGATCTTGGCAGAC
The DNA here is from genome assembly GCA_937927885.1 of uncultured Paracoccaceae bacterium. Taxonomy (GTDB): domain Bacteria; phylum Pseudomonadota; class Alphaproteobacteria; order Rhodobacterales; family Rhodobacteraceae; genus Pararhodobacter. The sequence goes on from CALEZJ010000444.1 coordinate 1,321, forward strand.
CTCGGGTCATTGCTGAGAATAGGCCAAGACAGACTGGCGAGAGGACTCAGAGAACTTGGAGCAGGGCGCACCTTGTTGGTGCTGGACTACCTGATCAGCCGGGCCGACGCGATCCGCGAGCCGAACGCCTATTTTGATGCGGTTCTCGCAAGAGATACAGCAGGACAGCCGTCTTGACCGCGGTCAAGACAATCGACCATCAACTACGCCTCGACATCACCGTCGAAGAAAAGAGGGCAATCGCGAACAATGAGAGGCAATTCGGTCAGAATGGTGCGTAGGTGCCCCCGGATTGCGCGATCCGCTTCCGGGACGTCGCCGCGCGAGATAGCTTCGACAACAGCTGCATGTTGCTCGATCATTGTCGCAACGGACAATTTCCGTGTGGCAAGGTGGCGTACGCGATCCAGATGCGACCTGAGACCCTCGATGACAGTCCATGCATGGACATGCCCGGCCCCCTCGGCCAAGGTGCGGTGAAACTCCTCGTCCAACTGGAAAAAGCTGCTCGGCTCCAATCCTGCAATGCTGCGTTGAATTTGGATCTGGCGCTGAAGATCGCGCACCAGACACAGGTCGGATTTGCACGCCAGCTCTCTGACGATCTCGGCCTCTATCGCCTCGCGAATGAAGCGAGCATCCATCACGGCGCCGACCGAAATCTTGCGTACATAGGTCCCGCGCTGCGGGCGCACCTCGACCAACCCGTCTTCGACCAGCTTGATGAACGCCTCGCGCACTGGCTGGCGGCTTGTGGCCATGTGCGCTGCAATGTCGGTTTCCGATAACCGCGAGCCAGGAACGAGTTCAGCATGAATGATCGCACGGCGCAGCCATCGGTAGACCTGAGGAACAATCGCGCTCTTGTGGTCCAGCACAAATAGTTTCTGCGGGCCGATTGTCATAAGGTCACCAACGGTTTGCTGAAACGCACTTATCTTCCATACTAGTCAGCAAGACTGAAACTTGCTAGCCCTGTAACTCCGCGCGCTTGTCATGCGGGAACTGTCGGTTAACCTAGGAGAGACATTCTGACGCGCGAAATGCACAACAGGAACGAGGCCGCGCAATGAACAGGTTTGTCGCCATAGGCGAATGCATGATGGAACTGTCGGGCGCCGGGCAGCCGGATCTGTGGCGAATGGGTGTTGCAGGCGACACCCTAAACACCGCTTGGTATGCACGGGCGCGGCTGGACGCGGATTGGGGAGTGGACTACTTCACCCGACTGGGCACGGATCCGTTTTCGGACCGTGTGATACAGTTCCTGGCCGACAACAGCCTGGGGACGGGCCACATTGCCCGCGATCCAGTTAGGGGACCGGGTCTTTATGCCATCACGCTCAAGGAGGGTGAGCGCAGTTTTACCTATTGGCGTGGCCAGTCTGCAGCGAGACATCTGGCGGATGACCAAACCGCGTTGGCCGCTGCTCTGGATGGCGCCACGGTGGCATATCTGTCCGGAATTACGCTGGCGATCCTCTCCCCTGCGGGGCGCACCCGGCTGCGCAGCGCATTGGCGCAGGTACGGGCGCAAGGTTGCCTCGTGGCGTTTGACACAAACTATCGCCCGCGCCTTTGGGAGGACGTCGCGACGGCCCGTGCCGAAACCAAAGCGCTGTTGGCAATGTGCGACATCGTCCTGCCCAGTGCCGATGATGATCAGGCGCTGTTCGGTGATGCTGATGCAGACGCTACGGCCGCGCGTTGCCGCGCGGCCGGGGTGCCAGAAGGCGCAGTAAAAAACGCGGGCGGCGTGGTGCATTGGTGGGCCGTAGGCGCCAGCGGAACAATCGACGATTTGCCACGTGTGAAGCCCGTTGACAGCACGGCAGCAGGGGACAGTTTCAACGGCAGTTATCTGGCCGCGCGTCTGGCAGGGCTTTCGCCGGAAGCCGCGATCCGAATGGCACATCGCGTCGCCAGCGCGGTGATTGGCGTTCCGGGAGCCCTGATGCCGATGGACGAGGCGCGCCGGGCAGGCTAAAGGCTGCGGCTGGGGGCTAGGGATGGACGATCCCAGTCCTCGGACTCCACCCAGTCGCAGAAGGTGGCGACCGCCTTGTCCCTGCGATGTGCACGAGGCAGCACCAGATAGAACCCCGGAACCTGGTCCGGGGGTATGCCGTCCAGCGCATTCGGGCCAAGGGGGGCAACCAGTCGGTCGGCTTCGATATCCTCGCGGGCGTCGAGCGTCGAAATCAGTCCCACGCCCAGCCCCGTCAGCGTGGCGCGACGCATCGTGGACGCGTCGTGAAACCGGATGCCTGGCGGCGGCGTGCCTTCGGTCGCGTCGAGATGGCGCAGAACATTGGGCCAGAGATCGTCACCCAGAACAGGATGCAGCAAAGGAACCGTGGCGAGGTCGGCAGGGGTATGTACTCTTTCGGCCAGATCCCGCGTGCAGCAGATTATCTTGTGGTCACGCAGCAATAGCATGTGGTCATGCTTGCCCCAATGGCCAAAGCCCCACTGGATCGCCACGTCTACTTCGTCGGCGACAAAATCAGGCAGGTTGACCATGGTCGTCAGCCGTAGATCGACCTCGGGCAGGATTTGGCGAAAGCGCGCGATGCGGTCCAACAGGTAGCGGGTGGCAAAATAGGGGCTGGCATTGACATTGATGCGGTGCCGCGCACCCGATCTGGCAATCCTTCGTACGCCCTCCTCGAATTCGTTGAACCCCGCCTGGACGAAATGCGACAGCAGGATCGCCTTATCGTTGGGTTCGATCGTGCGGCCTTTGCGGGTGAACAGTTCGGTTCCCAGCGCGTCTTCCAGCAGCTTGATTTGCTGGCTGACCGCCTGGGGCGAGACGCGCAGTTCCTCGGCAGCACCACGCAGGCTGCGATGGCGGACGGCGACGTGAAACACCCTCAGCGCGTTCAGCGGCGGCAGGCGTGGTGGCGTCATCTGGCGGGTGTCTCAGGCATAGATATAGCCGCCGGACACGATGATGGTTTCTCCTGTCATGTAGGTGTTCCTTGGTCCCCCGGCCATCAGTACCCAGGGCGCCATTTCCTCGGGCTCGCCGCCACGCCCCAGCGGGCTGGCCTTGGCGAGTTCGTCAAGAAACCCCGAAGCGCGCGCCTTGTCAGTGGCCATTCCGGCCGGGGCAACCGAGTTCACCAGAATGCCATCGGGCGCCACGGCATGGGCTATGCTTTTCGTCAGGCTGACCACAGCGGCCTTGGTTGCTGCGTAATGCGCGTTCTGGGGGTGCGCCTTGAACGCATCGACCGAGGCGAGGTTGACGATCCGCCCGCGCACCTTGCCGACGGGCTCCTGGCCCTGCATCCGGCGGATCGCGGCGACCATCATATGATAGGTGCCCTTGACGTTCACCGCCAGCGAGGCATCCCACTCGGCGTCGGAAATGTCCAGAATTGGCCGCCGCGGATAGATCGCGGCGCAGTTGATCAGCGTGTCCACTCGCCCCAGCACGTCGGCGACCTGAGTGAAAGCCGTTTCGCAGGCGGGCCCAGTCCGGATGTCACATTGCGCCTGCACATGGGCGACGCCCGCCAGACGTGCCGGTTCCAGAGCTGCATCTGCGGCAGTCAGGTCGATGATCCCGACCCCCCGTGCCCCCTCTTCGACACACAGCCGTGCAAGGAGCGCGCCAAGACCTGCACCGCCTCCGACGATCACCACATTCAGGTTCTGCATGGGGGTCCCTTATGGTGACAGGGGTTTGACAGGATAGGTGGGCACAATATCGAACCGGCTGACATTGGTGGTGGAGGGCATGGACAGGACTGCCAGCAGCATCTGGGCGATGTCATCAGGCTGAACCACGGGCGGCCCGTCATAAAGGCGGGCGCGGCCTTCGGCCGACAGGGCTTGTCGATAGAGCGCAGTCTGGACGCGGCCCGCGACGATTTCGGTCACGCGGAAACCCTCGGGGGCAAGTTCGGCCCTGAGCGACTGCGCGAAAGACGCGACCGCCGCCTTGGTCGCAGAATACACGGCCGAGCCTGGCGCAGGCATGTGGGCTGCAACCGAACTGACAAAGACCAGGTGCCCTGCTCCGCGCGCGCGCATTGCGGGCAGAAGGCGCCGAGAGACCAGCATCGGTGCGGTGACGTTGACGGCCACGGTTTCGAGGATCTGCGTTGGGGTCAGACTGGTCAGCGGCCCGGGTGGCGCGGTAGTTCCAGCGTTCAAGACCAGCACGTCCGGGGCGAGGCCGTCAAAGACCGCCATGGCATCGGCCGCCGACAGGTCGACGCGAAGGGTCTCGATCCCCTGTGCTTCCAGTTGCGCCAGCGCCGCAGGATCACGCCCGGTTGCGGTGACACGGTAGTCGGCCTTGGCCAAGGTCAGCGCCATTGCCCGGCCAATACCGCTGCTGGCGCCGGTAATCAGGGCGTGCCGGGTCATCAGATCACAGCCTTTTCAAGGGAGAGCCTGCCGCCGAAGATGCGCTGAAATGCGACATCGGACAAGTCGAGGCTGCGAAATGGTCGATAGATGATGAGTTCCGCCACCCCGCGCCCCGCTGAAGGGCCCTGCTGCAACCCATGCTCGGAAAAGCCGCTGAACCAGACGAAATTCGTCGCGCGCGGGTCACGGCCCACGATCAGATTGAGGTCGAGGGCGTTGAAACCATAATGTCGCGCCGATTCGTTAGCCACCTTGATCGCCTCGAAGCCCGGGGATCCTTCTGCCAAGGCGGGCCGGATGATGGTCTCCAGTTCCTCCCAGCGCGGTTCGAAATCGTCCCGGTCCACGGCGAGGTGCTCGACCGGCGGGCAACCGCACAGGAAATAGCGCCCGTCGGATCGATTATCAGCGGAAGGTGGCCAACGTTGAACTTGGCGCTGCCTTCGGGGGACTGGGCACAGTCGAGCACGACCAAGGCGCTCTGAACGGCGTGGCTCTCGCGCGGGGTCTGTTCTTGCTCTGGCGTGCCCACCAGAAACAGATCGCCGCCGTGGCGAAAGTTCGGATCTGGTGCGGCCTCGCCCTGTACCTGCATGGTTCAGGAGAAATTCTGGATGAAGGTGCTGCCGAACTGGCCGATCGTTCCGTTGATCGGGTTCGAAACTGCACCCGGATCGACGACGACTGCGAGGTTGAGGCAAAGCGATGGGTGGGGTCTCGCTCGATTGCCAATACCGACGCGTCGAAATCCGCGTTCGCGGTCACGAAGTACGCCACGGCCGAGCCAATCACGGCATCGCCGCCGATCACCACGTCAAAAAGACGTATTCACTTTGCTGCCTCATCGTCAGGATGGCCCAGGTCGACGAACCAGCCGCCCAGATGCCGGACGGCGGGGGCATGGGGGTTTGCGGGGGGCAGCCGCGCCTCGACCTCGGCGCGGAAGGGCTCGGTGCTGTCTTGCGGGACATAGCCGATATGGGCACCGAGGCGGTTGTCGACCATTTGGTGGCGGTTGTCCGAGGTGCCGAACACGATGGAAAACGCGGCGCGCGGCGCGGTCAGGGCGGCTGTGACAAGACGAATGCAATCGTCATAGGTCAGCATCGACCACAGCATGCGGCGGTCTGTGTATTCGGGGAAACTGGAAAAGATGCGCAGCGCGACGGTCTCGATGCCGAACTTGTCCCAGTAGAGGCGTCCCAGGTCCTCGACGAAGCATTTCGATAGCCCATAGAGGCTGTCTGGCCGGTGCGGCGCGTTGGCGTCGATGTGATCCTCGATATGGTGATAACCGATGGCGTGTACGGAACTGGCATAGACCACCCGTCGGACCCCTGCCCTGCGTGCCCCTTCGTAAACGTGATAGCTGCCCCGGATATTGCCGTTCAGGATGGCGTCCCAGCCGTGCTCCAGTGGCACGCCGCCGAAATGCACGATGGCGTCAACGCCCTGACAAGCGGCATGCACGGAGGCCTCGTCGGCCAGGTCGAAGGTCAGCGCCTCTTCAGCGGGTTGAAGATCGGGGATCGGCTC
>CALEZJ010000445.1 GCA_937927885.1 uncultured Paracoccaceae bacterium
ATTTCCCGCCGATGTGCATGACTGCGACGGCTGGCTGATCACCGGCTCGCGCCATGGGGTTTACGAGGACCATCCCTTCATCGCCCCGCTGGAGCAGTTCATCCGCGATGCCTTTGCCGCCGGGGTTCCGGTGGCGGGGGTGTGCTTTGGCCACCAGATCATGGCGCAGGCTCTGGGCGGGCGCGTCGAGAAATTCGCGGGCGGCTGGTCGACCGGGGCCACCGAATACGACTTTGACGGCCAGCGCCTGCGGCTGAACGCCTGGCATCAGGATCAGGTGGTGGAGCTGCCACCGGGGGCCAGACCGATCGCCAGTTCGCCCTTTTGCCAATACGCCGGGCTCGCCTATGGCAAGACCGGCCTCTCGGTGCAGGCGCATCCCGAATACGGCAGCGACTTCATCGCCGGGCTGATCGAGCATCGCGGCCGTGGCGTGGTGCCAGACCCGCTCTTGGCCGAAGCCACGGCAAGGCTGGACCTGCCCAACGACAGTGCCGCGATTGCCGACCGACTGGCCGCCTTTTTCCACGCCGCCGCGCCCGCTGCGGCAGGCTGATCCCTTTTCAGGACCCGATCATGAGCAACTGGACCTCCAAGATCCCCGAGGCCGCCCGCGATTTCCTCGCCGGACGGCGCCTTGACGAGGTGGAATGCATCGTCCCCGACATCGCCGGCGTGGCGCGCGGCAAGGCGATGCCCGCCTTCAAGTTCGACAAGCAGAGCCATTTCTACCTGCCGACCTCGATCTTCCTGCAGACGATCACCGGCGAATGGGCCGATCCGCCCAACGCCGCCGAGGAATACAAGGAACCGGACATGACCCTGGTTCCCGATTTCTCGACCGCGACCGCCGCGCCCTGGACGGCGGATGCGACGCTGCAGATCATCCACGACGCGCTGGACCAAAAAGGCGCGCCGGTGCCGACCGCGCCGCGCAATGTGCTGAAACGGGTGCTGAACCTCTATGCCGCCGAGGGCTGGAAACCCGTGGTCGCGCCCGAGATGGAATTCTATTTCGTCGAGCGCAACCTGGACCCCAACATGCCGATCACCCCGCCGATGGGGCGTTCCGGGCGCAAGGCGGCGGCCAAGCAGGCCTATTCGATGTCGGCGGTCGACGAATACGGCAAGGTCATCGACGACATCTATGATTTCGCCGAGGCCATGGGGCTGGAGATCGATGGCATCCTGCAAGAGGGCGGTGCCGGTCAGGTCGAGATCAACCTCGCCCATGGCGACCCGGTCGAACTGGCGGATCACATCTTCTATTTCAAGCGGATGATCCGCGAGGCGGCGCTGCGCGCGAATTGCTATGCCACCTTCATGGCCAAGCCCATCGAGGGCGAGCCGGGCTCGGCCATGCACATCCACCATTCGGTGGTCGACATCCGCACCGGTCGCAACATCTTTTCGTCGGCCTCGGGCGCCGAGACGCCCGCCTTCCAGCACTTCATCGCGGGGATGCAGAACCACCTTCCCGCCGCGGTGGCGCTGCTGGCGCCCTATGTGAACAGCTACCGGCGCTATGTCCCGGATTTCGCCGCGCCGATCAATCTGGAATGGGGCCGCGACAACCGCACCACGGGACTGCGGATTCCGATCTCGGGGCCGGAAGCGCGGCGGGTGGAAAACCGTCTGGCGGGGATGGATTGCAACCCGTATCTCGGCCTCGCGGCCTCGCTGGCCTGCGGCTATCTGGGGTTGAAGGAGGGGCGCGAGCCGCGGCCCGAATGCAAGACCAATGCCTATATGGGCGAGGACGAACTGCCGCTGAACCTGTCGGACGCCATCGACCTTCTGGAGGAGGATAGCGCGATGGTCGAGGTGCTGGGGCCCGAGTTCGTCGGCCTCTATGCCGCCGTGAAGCGGCATGAATACAAGGAATTCCAGCAGGTCATCAGCCCCTGGGAGCGCGAGCATCTGTTGATGAATGTGTGAGTGAAGGGAGGCACGCCCCCCTTCAAAATCCCCGTGAGTATTTGGGGCAAGATGAAGCACCCCCGAGGCTTTCCTTTGCAGGGCCTGAGCAAAGCCTGTATGCGGGCGGCATGGAATTGCGTGTCACCGACCTTGCCTGCGCCCGTGGCGGATTGCCCCTGATCGAGGGGGTGAGTTTCGTCGTTTCCCCCGGCGAGGCGCTGGTGCTGCGGGGGCCCAACGGTTGCGGCAAGACCACCTTGTTGCGCACGCTGGCGGGGTTGCAGCCCCCGTTGGCGGGCGAGATTTCCTGTCCGCCCGAAGAGATGGCCTACGGCGCGCATGCGGACGGGCTGAAGGCGACCTTGAGCGTGGCCGAGAACCTGCGCTTCTGGGCCGAGATCCACGGGCAACGCGGCATTGATCCGGCACTGGCGGCGATGAACCTGGTCGATCTGGCCGACAGGCAGGCGCAGAACCTGTCGGCGGGGCAAAAGCGGCGGCTGGGACTGGCGCGGCTGATGGTGACCGGACGCTGGCTGTGGGTGATGGATGAACCGACGGTATCGCTGGACGTGGCTTCGGTCGCGCTGTTCGCGGGCGTGGTGCGGGCGCATCTGGCAGGCGGAGGTGCCGCGGTGCTGGCCACGCATATCGACCTTGGCCTGCCCGAGGCGCGGGTGCTGGACCTGACCCCCTTCAGGGCCGCGCTGCCCGAGGTCGGCGGATTTGACGAGGCGTTTCTATGATCGCGCTGCTTGTGCGGGATTTGCGGCTGGCGCTGCGGGCGGGCGGCGGGTTCGGGCTGGGGCTGGGGTTCTTCCTGATCCTTGCCGTGCTGGTGCCGCTGGGCGTAGGGCCGGATCCGCAGGTGCTGGGCCTGATCGCGCCCGGCATCCTGTGGATCGGCGCGCTGCTCGCGTGCCTTTTGTCGCTGGACCGGATCTTTGCCCTCGATTTCGAGGATGGCTCGCTGGACCTGCTCGCAACCTCGCCCATCCCGCTGGAGGGGGTCGTCGCCATCAAGGCGCTGGCCCACTGGATCACCACCGGCCTGCCGCTGGCGCTGGCTGCCCCGGTTCTGGCGCTTCTGCTCAATCTACCGGGGCCGGGGTTCCTGACGCTGGTGCTGTCGCTGCTTCTGGGGACTCCCGCTCTCAGCATGAT
>CALEZJ010000446.1 GCA_937927885.1 uncultured Paracoccaceae bacterium
CCTCATAGGCCGCCTTCGGTCCGGTGATCCGTGCCTCTTCCAGGAACCGGCGCAGGGTGGCGAGGGACGCCTTTTGATAATCTTTCAGGTTCATTTGCGCGCCTTCACGTCATAGGGGGTTTGGCGGAAGGTGATGCCCTCGGCCTTCAGGGTGGCTTCCGACAGGGCGGTGCGTTCGCCGTAAACCACCATCGGCCCGGCGAACCCGTCCGAGGCGGCGCGGATGGTGGCCAGCGTCTTGCGGGTCAGCACATTGCCGCCCGAGACGGACTTGTCGCCGAGGATGCCGTTATAGAGCAGCGCCAGCCCGCGCCCGTCATGCGCCCCGAGGAAGGGCGAGGGTTCCTGCGGCGCGCGCCACGGGCTGCCGGTTTCCGCGAACCAGATATGGGCGGCAAGGATGGGAAAGCGGATGTCGGGCTGGATCTGGCCGTCCTCAGCAAAGACCGGCGGGCCGAGGCGGTAAAAGCGGAAACCCCCGCCGCCCTGCCAGTTCTGGGCTTGCGATATACCGCCCTGTTCGCCCTCGATCACCTTTTTCATGCGGGGGACGCAATGGCTGACGGCATGGTCGCCCATCTCGATGCCGATATAGCGCCGCCCCATCTTCTGCGCCACGGCGGCCGTGGTGCCGGAGCCGAGGAAGCTGTCCAGAACGAGGTCGCCGGGATTGGTGGCGATCTCCAAAATACGCTGCAAGAGGCGTTCGGGCTTTGGGGTATCGAAGACATCTGCACCAAACAGTGCCTTTATCTCATTCTTGGACTCTCCCGTGTGCCCGACCTCGTCGTGTGGCCACCATGTCCACGGAACGACGCCCTGCGCCTCTGAAAGGAAATATTTCCTGCGAGGCACACCCGTTCCGTCTGCGCCAAACGTAATACGTCTATCTTCAAGTTGCCTTTTGTATTCAGGTTCAATCAGCTTCCAGCAGTTTCCAGTCGGTGGGGTATGAACCTTCCCATCCGGCCCGAAGATTTCATACATCTGGTTTGGCCGGTAGCCTTGAGCAAGCATAGATACCGATTGCCACGGCCCACGGTTATCATTGTCAGGATTTTTGTAGAGTTTCTTTTGTTTTTCCGAAAGCGGCAACAAATTTCGCGTCTCTTTGAACCGATCCGGTTCCATCGCGTAGCAAAAAATGCTCTCATGAGCGTCGCCAATCGAGCCGCGGCCGTCACGAGAGTATCTTTTCTGCCAGATGCAAGTCGCAACAAATCGTCGTCGCCCCATTACTTCATCCAAGATGACTTTAAGATAATGAGCTTCGTCATCATCCATGCTCACCCAGATCGACCCATCCTCAGCCAGCAGTTCCCGCAGCAGTTCCAGCCGGGGCCACATCATCGCCAGCCATTGCGAATGTTCCAGATTGTCGTCGTAATGCTCGAAGGCCGATCCGGTGTTATAGGGTGGGTCGATATAGATGCACTTCACCCGGCCCGCATAGTAGGGCAGCAGCGCCTTCAACGCCTCCAGATTATCGCCCTGCACCAGCATGTTGCCCGCCTGCACGTCGCCATGCCCCAGCCCCGGCACCTCTTCCAGCAGGCGATAGGGCACCCTGTCGGCAGCACGCACATCATCATCCCGGGTCAACCATCGCAGCGTCGGCATCTGCTCGTCTCTTTCTCATTGGGCGCGGCGGCGCCGGGTCAGGGTTTCGCGCTGCCTGATACGGCCAAGCCGAACCATGTGTCCGATGGAAAACGGCACAAGCACCAGCCAGATGGCCCACAGCGCAATGGCGGCCTCTCGCCAGGTCGGGAATACAGCCTGAATGGCCAGGGCAGGCAACCCGGCGGCGCAAGCAAAGAAGCCGATCTGAAGCGGAGCCTTGAGCGCGTCCGGCAACCATTCGTCGGGCGCGTACTGGTCCAGCAGCGCGTCGATTTTTTCGTCCGGGATGCGACCCGGAGGGGTCAGATGGTGAACCGTCATGCCGCCATATCCAGAAGGTTATCGAGGCCGAGTGCTTCCAACGGGGGCTTTGTCCCGGTCTGGCGCGATGCGGCGACCCGTTCGGTGTAAAGACGGCACACGATCATCCAGCGCTTGCT
>CALEZJ010000447.1 GCA_937927885.1 uncultured Paracoccaceae bacterium
CCCCGATGCTGACCCAGACGCTGGCCGCGCATATCCTCGACACACCCTTTGATCGGTTCTCGCCGCAAGACATCGAAAGCGCGCGGCTCCGTCTCATCGACATGCTGGGGTGCATCATCGGCGGGGCGCGCGCACCGGGGACGGCAGCACTGGTCGATCTGATCTCGGGTTGGGGCGGGGTTGGCCAGGCCGGGGTTCCCGGCCAGGTGGTGCGCCTGCCGGTTCACACGGCCGCTTTCCTGTCCAGCCTGTTGGGCCGTGCCTTTGATTTCGAGGTGACCGGCCCCGAGGCAGAGGGAATTCACGCGGGCAAGATGGTCGGACATGTGCCGTCGACGACCGAACCGGCGGCGCTGGCACTGGCCGAGACCACGCGGGCCAGCGGGCGCGATTTGCTGGCTGCCGTGATCCTTGGTGGCGATGTCGCCGCGCGGTTTGCGGTGGCCAATACCTTTGATTTCGATCGCAACTTCGAGGTCTGCGGCACGGCAAACGCCTTTGGCGCACTTGCCGTTGCGGCGCGTCTGATGCGGCTGGACCAGGCCCAGACCCGCAATGCCTTCGGCGTGCTGCTGCACATGGTCGGCGGTTCGTTCCAGTCGTTGTGGGACGGGGTCGATGCCTTTCGACTGCCCGGCGCGCTGGCTGCGCAGAACGGGATTCTTGCGGCGCAGATGTCGCGGGCAGGATTTGGCGGGGTCCGCGAGGCGCTGACCGCTCCACAGGGCTATTTCGCGCTGTTCGGCAACGATCCGCACCCCGAACATCTGCTGACTGACCTCGGCGAGGTCTTCTATGTCAAGGGTATGCACAAGCTGCACCCCTCGTGTTATGGCAACCACAATCCCATCGACAGCGCGCTGGAGATCGTGCGCCAGCGCGACTTTGACGCCGGGCAGATTGCCGCGGTGACGCTGGAGGTTCCCGCGCGGCGTCTCCGCCATTTCCTGAATCAGCCGATGCGGGCCACGGATGCCCAGCCGCGCGCCCTGTTCAGCATACCCTACGGCGTGGCCAATGCGCTTTCACGCAAATCAGTCGCGCTGGAGCATTACATTCACCCCGCGATCCACGATCCGACGGTGATGGCGCTGTCGGAAAAGGTGACTCTGGTCGCCTCTGACAGGGTTAGCGGAACGCATCAAGGATTGCTCTCGGTGACACTGACCAGCGGCGAGATCCTTCTCGCCGAACGCAGCATGCCGAAAGGCTGGGCGGAAAACCCCGTCGGCCGCGCCGAGGTCGAGGCGAAATACTGGCGCAATATCGCCTTTGCCGGAACGATCACCGATGCCGCCGCAGCGCGGGCGCTGTCGATGATAGACCGCCTCGAAACTCTGGAGGACACCGGCGAGCTGATGGCCTGCTTGACCCCCACTCCCTAGCGCACGGCGCCACGGGCCTCGCGCAGCAGCCAGGACTCAAAGCGGCGGATGCGCGGGCTGGGGTCGGATTGGCGCAGGTAGGTCAGGAAATATCGCCGGTCGCTGTCAAATTCCGTGCCCTTGACGATCATCAGGTCCCCGGATTTCAGCTCCTTCTCGATCAGGCACAGGGGCAACAGGCCATAGCCATACCCTGCGATCGCCGCCTCGGCCAGCAGCGGAAGCTGATAGTAATGCGTGGCTCGGGCAAGGATATCGGCGGGCAGGCCGTGGTGTGACAGGAATTCGATCCAGGGGTCGCGCGCAACGGCGGAATAGGTCAGCAGCGGCCGGGTCGCCAGCTCTGCCGCGGTCGCCACAGGCCCGAGCCGCGCGTTCAGTGCGGGGGCGCAGACAACGGCCAGCCGCCCGCCAATGCCCAGATCGATCGCCTCATGGCCGGACCAGTCGCCCAGCCCGTGTCGGATGGCCACGAAATGCGCCGGGTTGACGCCGCGCACCTCATGTTCAGTGGGCACGATGTCGATGCGCAGACCGGGATTGGCGCTGTTGAACGACGCCAGCCGCGGGATCAGCCAGCGCGAGGCAAAGCCCGAGTTGACCACAACCGAGAGCGAATCCTCCGAGACGCGCGCGCGCAGATTGCTGCTGGCCATCGCGATGGCAGCAAGCGCCGCGTTGACTTCCTCGTAATAGCGCTGTCCTGCGGGGGTCAGGCTGAGAAACCGTCCCTTGCGATCGAACAGCGGGACATCCAGGTCCTGTTCCAGCGCCTGCACCATCCGGCTGACAGCCCCTTGCGTGACGTTCAGTTCCTCGGCAGCGGCGGTGAAACTGCCGCGCCCCGCTGCGACGGCAAAGTAATGCACAGCTTTCAGCGACGGAAGGCGGGCCATTCGGTCCTCTCAAAGGGGCAATCCGGTGCCACGCTGCACCGGGCGCGGGTGCCAGGCAAGGGATGGATCAGGCGAGGGCGCGAAAATCGCCGTCGAACCAGATCAGAGGGGCTCCCGACGCACTTTCCCGCGTGGCGACGACATCGCAGACAAAGGCGTAATGTGTGCTTTCCTCGTAGATGCGAAAAACCCGGCAATCAAAGCACTGCAGGGCATCCGCCAGCGCCGGTGCACCGGTGAATAGCTGTGTCCAGTCGCCATGCTGGAACCTTTGTTCCGAAGCAACCGCGCTGTTCATCCCGGCAAAGATCCGCGCCAGCTCGCGGTGGCCCATCCCAAGCAGACTGACGCAAAGCACGCCGCTGCGCATCAAGGCCGCCGAAGTCCGGCTGGACTTGTTAAGGAACGTCACCAGCCTTGGCGGATCGACCGTGACCGAACAGACGGCGGTTGCCGTCAGGCCGATCCGCTCGCCATCAAGGCAGGTCGTGACGATGGTAACCCCGGACGCCAGTTT
>CALEZJ010000448.1 GCA_937927885.1 uncultured Paracoccaceae bacterium
GGTCACAACAGCGTTGGTCCCGGCGTGCGTCGGCCCTATGCACAGGCGCGTATCCTTGGCGGCGGGTCGACGATCAACGGCCAGATGGCCAACTGGGGCGTGCCCGGCGATTACGAGGACTGGCAATCTTTGGGCGCCGAGGGTTGGGGCTGGGATGATGTCTTTCCCTTCTTCCGCAAAGTCGAGCGCGATCTTGATCTGCCCGGCCCGAATCATGGCACCGAAGGGCGAATCACGGTGCGCCGAGTGCCGCGCGACCAATGGTCCCGTCATCAGGTGGCGATCGCGCGCGGGCTGTCCGAATTGGGCTATGCCGAACTCGCCGATCAGAATGGCGACTGGGGTGATGGCTGGTTCCCGCTCGTCCACAGCAACGACGCGCGCGAGCAACGGGTTTCAGCGGCGACGGCCTACCTGGACACCGAAACCCGCAAGAGGTCCAACCTGACCATCTGGACTGAGTCTCAGGTCACCGCGCTGACCTTCGACGGGTTGCGCTGCACCGGCGTCACCGTGATGCGTGGCGGGCAGGAAACCCGCCTCGGCGCGCGCGAGGTGATCCTGTCGGCAGGCGCGCTGCATTCGCCGGCCATGCTGCTGCGTGCCGGAATTGGCCCTGCGACCGACTTGCGCGCCCTTGGTATCGGCGTGCGGGTCAATCTGCCGGGGGTGGGGCGCGGGTTGATGGACCATCCGCAAATCGCGCTGGGGTCGTTCATGCAGCGTGATGCACGCATGGACGGGCGCACCGGGCGGCATGTGCAGGTGGGGATGCGCTATACCTCGGGCATCCCCGATGCGCCGTCGGGCGACATGTTCCTGGGCGCGGGCAGCCGCACGGCCTGGCACGCGGTCGGTCGCCAGTTGGGTGCCCTCACGGTCTGGGTGAACAAGACCTTTTCGCGTGATGGCGAGGTGAGACTGGCCTCGCCCGACTGGCGCGCCGAGCCGGAGGTCGACTTCCGCCTGTTGTCGGACCGGCGCGACATGGATCGGTTGAAGGAGGGGTTTCATCTGATGGCCCGGCTGCAAATGACCGAGGCGATGCGCGCGGTGGCTGACCAGCCCTTCCCCGCCAGCTATACCGACCGGGCACGCCAGGTCGGCGCGGTGTCACTGCGCAACAGGGTGCTTACCGACGTGATGGCGGTGTTGTTGGACGGTCCGACCATCCTCAGGCGGCGGCTGATGCAGGGCTTGATTGTCTCGCAGCACGATTTCGAAGCCTGTCTGCGCGATGATGCGGCGCTGGAGGATTTCATCACTGACTCGGTGGCCGGGATCTGGCATGCCTCCTGTTCCTGCCGGATGGGTGCTGCGGGTGACGTGATGGCGGTGACCGATGCGCAAGGCCGCGTGCGAGGGGTCGAGGGATTGCGGGTCTGCGACGCTTCGATCTTTCCGTCGGTCCCTTCGGCAAATCTGAATATTCCGGTGATGATGTGCGCGGAAAAGATTGCCGATGCGGTGCTTGGAGGTCTGCACTGATCGCGAATGACAAAGGGGGCGGCAGCGCCGCCCCCTTGATACACTTCTGCGCGGATCAGTTGGCGCGCGCGGCGGGCAGCACCATGGTTTCGAAGCTCGCCGTTTCAAAGTTCGCATTCGGGTTGTTAGCCCGCTGCATGTCGACGATGGCGTTCCAACCTGCTTCGCTGACTTGAGCCGAGTTCCACAGACCTGAGAGACCGGCGGCAAAGGCGGCGTCCCAGACCAACTGCGGCATGTCGGGGAAGTTGCGGGCCTTGATCTCGGCCGAATAACGGACAGGATCAGCGCGCAGCGCGGCGATCACGTCGACAAAAGCCGCGTGCAGGTTGTCGGCCAGGCCGGGGTTGGCATCGACCCAGGTCTGCGGCGCAAACACGGTCACGGTGGGCAGCGCGGCCATTTC
>CALEZJ010000449.1 GCA_937927885.1 uncultured Paracoccaceae bacterium
GTCGAGCGCCTGCGGATTCAGCCGCATCGTGCCGCCCGCATCGGCGCGGCTCATCTTCAGCGTCAGCGTGGCATTGCCGCGCTTCAGCGTCTCGCCCAGGCGTTTGCGCAGCGCCGGTTCGAGCCCGTCGAGCCAGTCGGGCAGCCGAAAGCGCAGATCCAGCCCACGGCCGTTGACCGACCGCAGATCCCACTGGCAGGCAAAGACCCCGGAAGGCGTATCGATCTCGCCCGTCAGGGCGGCGAAGCCGGTCATGGACTTAACCATTTCTCTAAAATTCTCTCCGGATTTGAGGAAATACGGCTACATTAAGGCATCGGTAAGGAATCTCAAGCAACCGTAAACCTTGCCAGGCCAGACCCCGTTCCCAGGACCCACCCGGCACTCGCCTCGGGGCGCGCCATGACGCTGCCCAAGGCCCCAGTGTCGCAACCGGAGACCACCATGTCGGACCAGAAGCGCCCCTTGATCGACCTGCGACCCCTTGCGGCGCGGGTGCTGCGGCTGCCCTTTGCGACCGATGCCCAGGCGCTGGACTTTCCCGCCGTCCGCGCGGTGCAGCGCCACTGGGAGGATTTGCGCGCCGGCCGTGCCGCCCCGGCCCGCGCCGAGATCGATCCGCGCCTTCTGGCCGAAAGCCTGACCAACACCTTTGTCGCCGAACTGGTCGCGCCGGGTGTCGCGCGGCTGCGTCTGGCCGGACAGCATCTGCATGACCTGCTGGGCATGGAACCGCGCGGCATGCCCTTGAGCGTGCTGTTCCTTGGCGCCGGCCGTGACGAACTGGCCTCGGCGCTCGTGCAGGTTCAACAGGGTGCGCGGGTGGTCCTGCCGCTTCGCTCGGACAAGGCGATGGGCCAGCCGGTGCTGGACGGAATGCTGGCGCTGATGCCGCTCATGCACGGCGACGGGCGCATCACCCGCGTCCTTGGCGTGCTGGAAAGCCATGGAGTGGTCGGCCGCGCCCCGCGCCGGTTCCGCACACTCGCCGCCCCGCGCGAGGCGCTGGACCGGCCATTGCTTGCGCGCGGCGCGAAACCCGCTCTCAGGTTGATCGAGGGGGGAAGGGCCTGACCGCCCGGGCGTAGGGTGGGGTTTCACCCCACCCCACCGCTCGGTCAGACCGCCTTGCGCGCCAGATCCCGGCGACGGTTCGACAGTTCCTCGGCCACCAGGAACGCAAGTTCCAGCGACTGGCTGGCATTCAGGCGCGGATCGCAGGCGGTGTGGTAACGGCTCGACAGGTCTTCATCCGACACCGCGCGCAAGCCGCCGGTGCATTCGGTCACGTCCTGACCGGTCATCTCGAAATGCACACCACCCGGGATCGTGCCCTCGGCGCCGTGCACGCCAAAGAATTCGCGCACTTCGCCCAGCACGCGGTCAAAGGGCCGGGTCTTGTAGCCGGACTCCGACTTGACCGTGTTCCCGTGCATCGGGTCGCAGGTCCAGAGCACATTCGCCCCCTCCTCGCGCACCGCCTTGATCAGGCGCGGCAGATGGTCGCCCACCTTGCCCGCGCCAAAGCGCGCGATCAGGGTCAGGCGGCCCGGTTCATTTTCCGGGTTCAGACGCGCCATCAGCACCTTGAGATCCTCCGCCGACAGCGAGGGGCCGCATTTCAGCCCGATCGGGTTTTGCACCCCGCGGCAGAATTCGACATGCGCGCCGTCGGGCTGGCGGGTGCGGTCCCCGATCCAGATCATGTGCCCGGATCCCGCCACCGGCAGTCCGGTGGTGGAATCGATCCGGCACAGGGCTTCCTCGTATTCCAGCAGCAGGGCCTCGTGCGAGGTGAAGAAATCCACCGTCGCCATGGCGCTGTTGGTTTCCGCCGTGATTCCGGCAGCGGTCATGAAGTCGAGCGCGTCCGAAATGCGGTCCGAGATCGCCTCGTAGCGTTCGGCATCCTCGGATTTGGTAAAGCCCAGCGTCCAGCTGTGGACGCGGTGGATGTCGGCAAATCCGCCCTTCGAGAAGGCGCGCAACAGGTTCAGACTGGCCGCCGCCTGCGTATAGGCCTGCAGCATGCGCGCGGGGTCGGGAATGCGGGCCTCGGGCGTGAAATCAAAGCCGTTGATGATGTCGCCGCGATAGCTGGGCAGTTCGACGCCGCCCAGTGCCTCGGTCGCGGCCGAGCGCGGCTTGGCGAATTGCCCGGCCATGCGGCCCACCTTGACCACCGGCACCTTGGCGCCGAAGGTCAGGACAATGGCCATCTGCAGCAACACCTTGAACGTGTCGCGGATGTTGTCGGCGCTGAATTCGGCAAAGCTCTCGGCGCAGTCGCCCCCCTGGAGCAAGAACGCATTGCCCTCCGAGGCCTGGGCCAGCGCGCGTTTGAGCGCCCGTGCCTCGCCCGCAAAGACCAGCGGCGGATACTTGGCCAGTTGCGCCTCGACCGCGCCGAGGGCTGCGCCATCGGGATAATCCGGCATCTGGATGCGCGGTTTGACGCGCCAGGCCGTCTTGCTCCAGGCTTTGGTCATGGGTTCCTCCGTCGCTGCGCCGCAGGCTGGCCTGTCAGCGGTATCAACGGGCTCTTACACCCAGATTTCCCCGCATGCAAACGCCCAGACACACGGGCGCCCGCTTGCGGCGGGGCGGGTTTCCTGATTGAATCGCGACGATACCGCGTCGTTTATCGACCTCGCCCCGAGGCTCCGGATTCCCCCATGCCAGACTTGCCAACCCTGCGCCCTGCCCCCTCGACCAAGGGTCGCTCGCCTGCCACGGTGACCGCCCCGGCCGCCACGCGGCTGGCGGCCGATCCCGTCCGGCAGCGCCACTTCGTGTTCTTGTTGCTGAACCAGTTCACCTTTCTGCCCTTTGCCGCCGCGATCGAACCCCTGCGCATCGCCAATCGGATGAGCGGCCAGACCCTGTATCGCTGGTCGCTGGTGGCCGAGGGGGGGCACGAGGTGCGCTGTTCGAACGGCACGCTGGTGCGGGTCGATTCGGGGCTGGCCGAGGTGGGACGCGACGACGTGGTGCTGGTGTGCGGCGGCATCGATGTGCGCAACAACACCACGCAGGCGGTGCTGAACTGGCTGCGCAAGGTCGCGCGCAAGGGCTCGGTCATCGGCGGCCTGTGCACGGGCGCCCATGCGCTGGCGGCGTCGGGCCTTCTGGACGGGCGTCGCGCGACGATCCACTGGGAGAACCGCGACGGGTTTCTGGAGGAATTCGCCGAAACCGATCTGACAAAGTCGGTGTTTGTCATCGATGGAAACCGGCTGACCGCCGCCGGCGGCACGGCGGCCATCGACCTTATCCTGACCCTGATTGCCGATGACCATGGCAAGGATCTCGCCAATGCGGTGGCGGACCAGTTGATCTATACCTCGATCCGCACCGACCGCGACATCCAGCGCCTGTCGATCCCCACCCGCATCGGCGTTCGCCACCCGCGGCTGTCGAAGGTGATCGAGCGCATGGAGCAGGCGATCGAGGATCCGGTTTCGCCTGCCGATCTGGCCGAGGAAGTGGGCATGTCCACCCGCCAGCTCGAACGGCTGTTCCGTCGCTACCTGAACCGCAGTCCAAAACGCTATTACATGGAGCTGCGACTGGCGCGGGCGCGCAACCTGTTGATGCAGACGGAACTTTCGGTCATCAACGTCGCGCTGGCCTGCGGGTTTTCCAGCCCCTCGCACTTCTCGAAATGCTACCGCGCGCAATATGGCACCACGCCCTACCGGGAACGCGGGGCCCATGGCCTCGACGACGAAGCAGGGGCCGAGCCGGGCGAGGATTCCGACGCCTTGCTCGACGATCTCGATTGAGTCTGAAGGAGGATGCGATGAACTCACTCCGTCTTGCCCTGATTGTACTGCTGTCGGCCCAGCCGCTTTGGGCCGAAGAGACCGCCGAGCGCTATAGCTGCAGCGTGATGCAGGCCTGCGATATCGGTCAGCCGTGTCGTGATGACGACGGCACGCTGTTTGAACTGACCTTCGCGCAAGGGGGGCTCGAGGTGGTCTATGGTGGCCAACCGCTGGCAGCGGTGTTCGACCCGGCCTTTCGCGCGGCAAGCTGGGTCTGGGGCGATGTGGTGATGCAGATGCGGTTTGTCGGCGACGGCAGCGGTGTCATCACGGTGACCCCCGTCGCGGGCGAGGTCGAGCGCACGCAGGTGCAGATGTTCCACTGTTCGCCGGACTAGGGGATGCGCCTGGTGCTTCTGGCCGCCGGCGCCGCGCGGCGGATGGCAGGGGCGGACAAGCTGACGGAGCCTGTCGACGGCATGCCCCTGCTCCGGCGTCAGGCAATCGCGGCGCTGGCGGCCGGGCTGGGTCCGGTTGCAGTCACGCTGCCTTTGGACCGACCGGCGCGCGTGGAGGCGCTGCAGGGGTTGGCGGTCGAGCCCTTGATGGTGCCCGACGCGGTCGAGGGCATGTCAGCCAGTCTGCGCCGGGCGGCGCTCTGGGCGGCGGGCGAGGCGCTGATGGTCATTCCCGCCGACATGCCCGAACTGGAGGCCGGGGATTTCCGCGCCCTTGCGTCCGGGTTCGACAGGCAGACCCCGCTGCGGGCCAGCGCCGAAGACGGCACGCCGGGGCATCCGGTGGTGTTTCCGGGCGCCCTGCTGGCGGAATTTGCCGACCTCAGGGGCGATGAAGGCGCGCGCACTGTGCTGCGGCGTCACCCGCCCGCGCTGCTGGCGCTGCCGGGACGGCGCGCGCTGGTCGACCTCGATTCGCCCGAGGCCTGGGCGGCGTGGCGCGCTGAACGCGGGTAAGGGCGCTCAGCGCGCCACCATCAGGCGGGTCAGGCCGTGGAAATGGTAGGTGCCGGCGGATTCGGGCGTTTGCGTCAGATGCAGCCCGGGCGCCTCGGCAAAGAGGATCGGCAGCGCGGCGGCCATTTCCAGCCGGGCGAGCGGGGCGCCGACGCAAAAATGAAGGCCGACGCCAAAGGCGAGATGGGGTTTCAAGGGCCGCGCGGGATTGAAGCGCGCGGGATCATCCCAGACCCCGGGGTCACGCCCGGTCGCCCCCAGCATCACGCCCACCTCGTCGCCGGGCTCGAACACATGGCCCATGACCTCGATGCGCTCATAGGCCCAGCGGGTGAACATGTGCAGCGGCGGG
>CALEZJ010000450.1 GCA_937927885.1 uncultured Paracoccaceae bacterium
CACCAGGACCGGGGACAGTACGACCCCGACGAGGTTCGAGATCGAGGCCGCACAAACCGCCCCCGCCACATTCCCGCGTGCAAGCGACGTAAAGGCGATGGCACTTTGCACGGTCGAAGGCAGGCAGCCGATATAGATCAGACCCGCCGCCAGCACCGGACCCAGAAGCGGCCCCGCCAATGCGGCCAGACCCAGCGCCAACAAGGGAAACAGGGCAAAGGTGATCAACACCGCGCCCCCCTGCAGACGCCAGTTTGTCAAGCCCGCCGCAATCGACGCGGTTGAAAGCTTTGCTCCGTATAGAAAGAACAACAGCGCGATGGCCCAGAACGAGACAGCCCTCAACCCCTCGGCCGCCGCGCCCGAGACCGGCAGCAGCGCTCCAGCCGCGATTGTGGCAAACAAAAGCCCCATATAGCGGTCAAGGCCGTAGCGTTTCAGGCGCTGTGATAGTGACATGTGGCCTCCTGAGGGATGGGTTGGGCCCAAGAATCACGCTGCATGTCACGGTGCAAGCCCCGTCTCAATCCATTTTCGCAAGGATTTCGTTACGGATGCGACGCGCCGCGTCGGTACCCGCCTGCGCGGCAAGAGCAGACGAAAGGTGCTGGCGGACCGCGGCCAACCCATCGCGCCCGTCCAGAATGACCGACCTGAAGGTTCGCTGGAGCGCCTCGCCATCAGGACATGCGTGGAACCCGGGCTCCAGCCATCGGCCAAAAGCCGAAAGCGGGCGCGAATCGGCGCGAGTCAGGCGCAGGATCGGCTGCCCGGTCATCATGTATTCGGCCAGAAACGACGCACTGTCCGTCACCAGCGCGTCCGAGGTCTGGAAAGCTGCCACTTGCTCGCCGTCCGGCAGATGCCCGGTGTTGGGCAGCGAGTCCCAGTCGCGCAGGAAACCCTCGGCCGCAGCGCCAAACCCGTCACGGCGCAGGCTGAACCACAGGTTCGGATGCGGGCGCAACAGAAAATCCACCTCCGGATTGTCGCGCGCCAACGCCAGAACTGCGGGGGCAGACCAGTCAAAGGTCGCCAGCCTAAGCGAGTTCGGCGCCAGACTGTGATGGGGTGCATAGACCACCCGTTTGCGCCCGGGATCGGCGGCACGGGGCCAACTGGCAACAGCTGTTCGCGCGGGGCCGGGATGCAGATAACCCGATAGCCCCGCCGCACCCGCAATGCGAATACGCTCTGCAGGCGTGCCACCGGGGCAATGCGTCGCCACCTCGGCATGGTGTTCGGTCGGCACGAAAAGGCGCCAGAGCCATGGATGAAAATCCGGCACCGCGATCTGCTGAACCGGATCATCGATCACGCCCAGTTCATAGCTTTGATACGCGCAGGGAATTCGCCGCCCGATCCGCCGCGGAAGATCCTGCATCCCCCACGGTTGCTGGAGGAACAGAACATCGGCCTCCAACGCCTCGGGCGACGACAAACGGCCGTCGGGGAACAGGTCCTGGCTGATCGAACCTCGGCGGGCAAAGAACGTGCGATTGGCAGCGTGCAGCGCCGCGCGCTCAACCTTGGGCAGGCGCAGCCCGACGTCGGACAGGGTGAGGGCAAAGCTGCAGAGCAGGGAAGGATCGGCCGCAAGCCCGTCGAACAGGGGCTGAGCGACCCACTTCCCGGCATCGCAAACCAGGAACACCACCCGAACCGGCCTGTCCGGGCAGGGTTGCCGGAGGATGGCGGGCACCGTCGCTTTTCCGCGCACCGCCAACGCGTCGATCAGTCGATACCCGACCCGGCGCACATAGGATTGCACACGCGCGAGGGGGACAGAGCGGGATGTCATTTCGACGTGGTCCTCTTGCAGACTGCCTTGCGGTGGTAGACGCCCCATGCCGCACTGTGAAGTCCTGGAATGTCCCTCTGACCGCTCCGCCACCAGCAATGGACAAGTCGCCGCCACAGGTCCATATCGGACGGCGCCGACAGGCCTGAACCAACCACCCAAGACTGCACAGTAATTGGGCGCAAGGACGGTTTCCGGGCAGCACGGCGGTGGCACGGGGTTCGAACGGTCTTGAAACGTCTGATACTGGATTTCTATCGCAATCACCTCCCCGACGGCGTCAAGAACGCAGTCCCACCGGTGCTGAAGGTCGGCATGCTGGGCGGGCTTTATGGGCTCACCCGCTATCCCGACCTGCGCATGTGGCAAATGAAGTTGCTCCATGATCGCGCACGCGGCTTTGGGCGGGCGCCCTCGCATGATGATCCGATGTTTCATTGCCGCATGACCGCCGCCAGCACGGTTTCCGGCATCGACGCGGGGCAGGTCGGCGGTCGTTTCGCCGTGACCTTCGGCTTTCACGGGCTGAAGATCCACGGAACCTGCGACGCGCACCTTGTCGCCAAACCAGCAGACAAGCCGGAATGGGTCGATATTCTGGTCGATGGGCAGGTTCTGCGCCGCGAGAATCTGGGCAATCTGAACGGCGGGCTTGGCTTTTACTATACCATACGCCGCCCGGCGCTGGAGTTGTTCCCCAGCCGATGCGTGATCGAGGTGCGCGACTCGCTGGGCCGGACGTTTGACACCCGTGCTCCGTCGCAGTCCGCCCGGTCCAAGGTCACCGCGCTGGACCTGTCCATTCCTTTCGGCTCCGGCGAGCTGTCCCGGCATCTGGCCGCGACCGGCCCGCTGGACAAGAAAGGCTGGCCACGGCCCTCGTCCGTCGAACTGGCGCGGCGGCAGGCCGGAATGCTGGCGCTTTATGCCCGTGTGCGGCGCGTCTTCGAGCGCTCCTTGGACCGACCGCTGTTCTTGCTGTACGGAACCCTGCTGGGCCAGCACCGCAGCGGCGATTTCATTCCCGGCGATGATGATTTCGACGTCGGCTATGTCAGCCGCCTTCAAACACCGGCCGAAATCAAGGCGGAAGCGATCCACATCATGCAGGCTCTCGTCGCCGAGGGTCTGATCGTCGTCCTGAATACGCAGGGACGGCCATTCCGGGTCCGCGATGCCGAAAGCGGCGTGGGGATCCATCTGGATTGCCACATCGTGTTCACCACCGGCGACGGGCATGTCTGGTGCCACCCGCAGGCGCATCTTCCGCTGGCCCTGGCAGGATTCGAGTCTGTGGAACACAGCGAGATGCGCGGCGCGCCCGTGCTGAAGCCCGTCGACAGCGAAGGTTTCCTGCGAACGCATTATGGCCCCGGATGGCGAACCCCTGACCCGAACTACGCCACCAGCCACACCAGCGACATGGGCGGGGTGACGCGCGGATTGCGCGCGCTTTGCCTGACACGGCGCGACCAGCGCAGGCTCGAACGCCAGATCGTACAAAAGGGTCTGCCGGGCGCCTTCATCCCGATGGCCCTGGAACCTCTCTATCCTCTGGATCGCTATATCGAGCGGGTCGGCTTTTTCGGTTAACGCCAGTTCCCGGTTTTCTCTTGGCTGGCGTGCTTGTTACGAAGCCTCGAGGATTGACCGAAGGGTGGCGTCATCGATGGGCAGGATGAAATTTTCGCTGCGCCCTGGCGTGGTCATTTCGTCCGCGAGGGCGCAGAGCGCCTCGCGATCGGGCAGGATCGCGGTCGCGCGGTCCAGATCGACGACGGCCAGCACCTCGCGCAGCGCCGCCACCAACCTGCGGGCCGAGCCATGGCCGCTTAGCTGTGCAGCCGCTTCCAGCCCCTCGGGCGCGCCATCGAGGCAAAGGTCGGCCACCGCACGCATGGTGAAGGCGCAGGCAAAGCCGTGGTCCAGCCCGAAATGCGCCGTCAGCGGATACGAGATGGAATGACAGATCGCGGTGCGGGTCTGGCTGATGCAAAGGCCCGCCATCAGGCTGGATTCGGCAATCAGGACACGGGCGGCATGGTCGGTAAGGTCGGCATGAAGGCGCGGAATGGCGTCAAGCGCCAACCCGATAGCGCGCGCCGCCATCAGCGTGGTCAAAGGCGAGCGATTGCGGTTCCAGAGCGACTCGAATGCCTGGTTCAGCGCATCGAGGCTGGTCGACAGGGTCGCAGCAGCAGGCAGGCCGTAGGTCAGTTGGGGATCGACAATCGCCGTGGCCGGGAACAGCGCCGGGCTGGCCAGCGAGAGTTTCTTCTTGCGCGCGTGGTCCCAGACGGTGGCGAAGGGCGTCACCTCGGACCCGGTGCCCGAGGTCGTGGGCAGCGCATGGACGGGCAGCAGCGGGCCGGTCAGGTACTGCGCGGGGGCGGCGATCAGCGTGGCCAGGTCACGCGTGGCAAGACCCGGAGTCAGGGCAGCCGCCAGTGCCTTTGCCGCGTCCATCGCCGAGCCGCCCCCAAAGGCAACGACGGCGTCAAATCGCTGCCCGACAAGGCTGTCGATCTGGGCCTGCGTCTGGGCAAGGCCCGGGTTGGGCGTGACACTGTCCACCCAGGTGACAATGTTCGAGGCCGCAATTGGCCCCAGAACCGGATCGGCACTAAACTGGCGCCGTCCGCGCGTGGTGGTGACGATCAGCACCGACTTGCCCGCCAGCAGAGGCGCCAGCGCGGCGCGCGCCCCGAGGCCGAACTGTACGCGCGTCGGGCTCTGGAAGGTCCAGGACTGGCTGGGGCTTGAAGGCATGGGCATGTCCTGTCGCACGGCCGCACGATAGTTTCTCACCGGGCGGTGTTTCTGATCATCCGCGCAAGCGCCGCACGAACAGGGCCTTGTTCTCGGCTGGCGACTCCTTCGGTCGGCCCAGATCCGACCGCGATCCGGGCCGCACCCGGATTTCCAGGAAGCGGCGACCGGGAACCTGCGTCAGCTTCTGAACCGCGGCCAGAACCTCGGCGGGCCCGGTCACCGGGCCCACAACCTCATCGTAACCGCAAGCGCGCGCCATGTCGGGCAACGACACCCGGAAGGCCACGGTCGGCTGGCCGCCCACGCTGTCATGCGCGCCGTTGTTCAGTACGATGTGCAGAAGGTTGCCAACCTTGCTGGTGCCTATGGTGGCCATGCCGCCCAGATGCATCAGCGCCGCGCCATCACCGTCGATGCAGGTCACATCCTTGTCGGGTGCGGCCAGGGCGATGCCCATGGCAATCTGCGAGGCATGGCCCATCGAACCCACGGTCAGGAAGTCGGACGAACGATCCTGCCC
>CALEZJ010000451.1 GCA_937927885.1 uncultured Paracoccaceae bacterium
CCGCATCACCACAGCCCCGCCGGACCGTTTCCGCAAGCCCTCCATAGGCCAGCGCCCGACCTGGTGGTCGAGAAGCGCCCGCCGCCCGGAGGGCGGGCGCTGGCCGGGTGCCTTGGGGGCACCGGCCAACAGGCGGCGCCAGCAGCGCATGACCTCGTCAATGGCCTCGGCCAAGGAGGCGGTGCAAGGAAAAATTTCCCGCCAGCAGAGGGCCGAGACACTGTTCCGCACCCTTCTAGGCCTTCGGCACCGCCGCGTGGCGCATCAGGCGTTTGAGCGCGGCGATGCGGAACGGCGCGTTCGGGGCGCCATAACCGGCATAGCCGGGATCGCGCTGGACGATCTCGAAGAACATCCCGCTGGCAAAGGGGCGCGAATAGATCTGCCAGAACCGCCCGTCGGCGTCCTCGTCATAAAGCACGTTGGCCGCGCGCAGGTGTTCCAGCGTGTCCGGTTCCAGGTCGAACCGCGCGGCAAGGTCGTCGTAGTAATTCGCCCCCATCGGCAGCGCCTGAAACCCGCGCCGGGCCAGGGCCTGCGCGGTGGCCAGAATGTCCTCGGTGCCAAAGGCCACATGCTGGACCGAGGCGCCGAAACTGTCGGCCAGAAAATTGCCGGCCAGCGTGCGATAGGTCTCGGCCCCGTTCAGCGTCACGCGAAAGGCGCCGCCCGGCGCGGCGACGGCCTGACTGCGCACCAGCCCGTCGGGGTCGACCACATCGACCATCGGCGCGCGGCGCATGGCGAACTGGGCCTGATAGAACAGCGACCACGACAGCATGGCGTCATAGCTCATCGTCTGGGCGATATGGTCGATCCGGGTCAGACCGGCGCCCGGGGCGGCAGGGTTCACAGCTGTGAACTCGATCTCCCAGACATTCGCCAGCGAATCATCGAGGAAATGCAAGAGGCTGCCCCCCAGCCCCCGGATCGCCGGAATTTCCAGCTCGCCCGCCCGGCGGGGCTGGTCATAGGGCGGCAGGCCCAGGGCGGCGGCGCGGCGCGCGCAGGCGGCGGCGTCATCCACCCGCAGGCCGATATCGCAGACCGTGGCGCCGTGGGTGGCATAGGCCGACCCCGCGAAATCCCCGCGCGAGCGGTTGATGAGCAGGCGCACATCCCCCTGCTGCCACAGCGACAGGTCGCGGCTTTTGTGGCGGGCGGTTTCCTGAAAGCCCAGCGTGGCAAAGAGCGCCGCCAGCCCCTCGGCATCGGCACCGCGCGCGGCGAATTCCAGAAACTCGACGCCCTTGGCCTCGGCGCGCGCGGGCATCGCGGCGATGTCCAGCGCCATCGCCGGTTCGGCGCGGCGCACATCGTCCATCAGCGCCTGCAGGGATCGAAAGCCATCCTGCGCCACGCCGCGCGGGGTGCCGCCGCGAAACTGGTCGTTGAAGATCTCCAGACTGACCGGCCCCTTGTAGCCGGTCGCCGCCACCGCGCGCATGAAGCCGGTGACGTCCAGATCCCCCTCGCCGGGCATGTTGCGAAAATGGCGCGACCAGTAGAGCAGGTCCATCTCGATAAGCGGGGCATCGGCCAGTTGCACGAAAAAGATCTTGTCGCCCGGGATGCGGCGGATGCTGGCCGGGTCGATCTTGCGCGCCAGCGTGTGGAAACTGTCGAGGATCAGCCCGACATTCGGATGGTCCGCGCGGCGCACCACCTCCCAGGCGTCGCGGTGGTCGAACACATGGCGGCCCCAGGCCAGCGCCTCGAACCCGACCCGGATGCCCAGAGGCGCGGCAATCTCGCCCAGTTCGGCGAAATCCGCCGCCATGCGGTCGATGCCGCCCAAAGATTCCGGGTGGACCGAGGAGCACACCAGAATGTCGCGCACGCCCAGTTCGGCCATCAGGTCGAACTTGCGCCGCGCGCGGGCAAAGGCGCGGCGGCGGAAGGGCTCGGGCAGGCCCTCGAAATCGCGAAAGGGCTGGAACAGGACAATCTCCAGCCCGTGGTCGCGCACCATCGCGCCCACCTCGCGCGGGGTGCCGTCAAAGGCGATCAGGTCCTGTTCGAAAATCTCGATCCCCTTGAATCCCGCCCCCGCGATGGCGGCCAGCTTGTCGGTCAGGGTGCCGGGAACGGTGACGGTGGCGGTCGAAGGGATCATGCGGCCTCTCCGGGATCGAGCAGGCTGGCGCGCAGGGCAGAGGTGTCCAGCGGCAGGCCCGCGAAATGGCGCCAGGCGTGGACGCCTTGAAAAAAGAACAGCTCCCAGCCCGAAATGATCGTCAACCCCTGCGCGCGGGCATCGGTCAGGAACTCGGTGTTGACCGGGGTATAGACGGCGTCAAAGGCCCAGACCGCCCCCGCCATCGCGGCGCGCGGCAGGGGGGTGCCGGGATTGCCCACCATGCCCAGGGGCGTGCAGTTGATCAGGCCCTGCGCTCCCTGCGCCGCGTCCTCGGCGCTGGCATGCGTGCTGACCGGCAGGCCGGGTGCGGCGGCGCGCAGGTCGGCGGCCAGTGCCTCGGCCCGGGCGGGGTCGCGGTCGACAAGGCGCAACGCGTCGGCCCCCAACGCCACCAGCGCAAAGGCCACCGCGCGGCCCACGCCGCCGGTTCCGATCATCAGCACCCGGCCGGGAGCCTGATCTCCGCGCACCTGGCGATAGGCCGCGACAAATCCCGAATGGTCGGTGTTGAACCCTTGCGGGCCATCGTCCTCGAACAGCACCGTGTTCACCGCGCCGATGGCGCGCACCAGAGGGTCGGCGATGGTGACCAGCCGCGCCGCGCGTTCCTTGTAGGGATAGGTCACGTTGACCCCCCGGTAGCCCCGCGACGGGCAGGCGGCGAGGATCGTCTCGAAATCCTCGCCCATCTCGCGCGGGACCAGCCGGTCATAGGTCACCGCCACCCCGTTCTGCGACCCCGCCAGCCGGTGCAGCCTGGGCGAGCGCGAGGCCGCGATATTGTCGCCGATCAGGCCAAGTTTCAGGCTTTGCATGGAATCCTCAGGCATTGCGCGCGCCAAAGAGCCGCGCCTTGGCCATCCGCCACAGCGGCGTCTGGCTGACAAAGATCAGGATGACCGACACCAGCAGCACCGTGCTGAGCGGGCTGGAAAACACCCCGTTGAAAAAGCGCACCGGGTCCTCGCGCACCGAAATGATCGCGCGGCGCCAGTTGTCATCCAGAAGCCGCGACAGGATCACCCCCAGGATCACCGGCCCCAGCGGATAGCCGTAAAGCCGCATGAAATAGCCGAACACGCCAAATCCCAGCATCCAGTAGACGTCGCTGATCGAATTGTTCACCGCATAGGCACCGACGATGCTGAGCAAGAGGATCATCGGGATCAGCACCGCGCGCGGGATTTCCACGATCTTCACGAACAGCCGGATGCCGGTCAGGCCAAAGATCAGCATGAAGATATTGGCCGAAAACAGCGCGCCGACGATGAACCAGAACATATGCGGATTGTCGACCATCAGCATCGGGCCGGGGTTCAGCCCGTGGATGAACAGCGCGCCGATCATGATGGCGGTCACCGCATCGCCCGGAATGCCCAGCGTCATCATCGGCACAAAGGCCCCGCCGACGGCGGCATTGTTGGCGGCCTCGGGGGCGACCAACCCCTCGATCGCGCCCTTGCCAAAGGGGCGCGTGGGTTTCTTTGTCACCCGCTTGGCGTGGTCATAGGCCATCAGCGCGGCAATGTCGCCGCCGGTGCCGGGCAGGGCGCCGATCACCACGCCGATGCCAGAGCTTTGCAGCGACAGGGGCAGGTGGCGGCGGATCGTGCTCCACGACGGGACGATGCGGCTGATCGTCTGGCGCACGGCGGGGGTCTTGATGTGGTGCAGTTGCAACAGCACCTCGGACACGCCAAAGAGCCCGATCATCACCGCGACAAAATTGATGCCGCTGCGCAAGAGCGGCTGATCGAAGGTCAGCCGGGGGGTGAAGGTCAGGGGGTCCATCCCGACCGCCCCCACGGCGATGCCGAGCGCGCCGGCAAAGATGCCCTTCAGCAGGCTGCCCGACGACAGCGACCCCACCAGCAGGATGCCCAGCAGGGCCAGCAGCATGTAATCGCGCGGCTGAAAGCGAATCGCCCATCCCGCCAGCATCGGCGCGGCCAGCGCCAGCACCACGATCCCCACCAGCCCGCCGAAAAACGACATTACCGTGGTGATGCCGATGGCCTGCCCGGCCTCGCCACGCTGGGCCATGGGAAACCCGTCCAGCGCGGTGGCGATCGCCGAGGGCGCGCCGGGGATGTTGAGCAGGATCGCCGTGCGCGACCCTCCGTAGACCCCGCCCATGTAGATGCCGATCATCAGCGAGATCGCCGGGTAGACCTGCCAGGAAAAGGTGAAGGAAATCAGGATCGACACCGCCATCGTGACCGACAGGCCCGGAATGGCGCCGACATAGATGCCCGCAAAGGTGCCGATGGCGACCAGCAGCAGCAGTTGGGGCTGGGTGAAGACGGTCAGGAAATCCATCAGGGCGGACATCAGCGGGCTCCGGCAAGAAGGGTGCGGAAAAACTGGACCATCTCGGCCTCGGGAAAGATGCCGGCGGGCATCAGCACGGTGAAGACCATGCGGAACACCAGCCAGATGACGGCCAGTGCCAGAAGGGAAATTCCAAGCGAGAACAACAGGCTGCGACCGGACAGCAGCTTGATCGCGATGAACAGGAACAGCGCCGAGGTGGGCAGGAAGCCAAGCGGCTTCAACAGCAGCCCGTAGCCCACCAGCATCAGCGCCATCAGCACCACCGGACCGGGAAAGACGGCGACGCGCAGGGATTCGTCGGTGGTGAGGGGTTTTCTGGCGGTCTTCCACAGCACCAGAAGGGCGGTGAGCAGCATAGCCCCGGTCGCGGCCATCGGGATCGCGCCGGGCGACGACAGCCGCCGGAACCCGGCGATGTCATAGGCCTGCCACAACAGGATGCCGCTGGCCACGACCAGGAACAGCGTAAAGGCCAGTTCGCCCGGGCGGCGCAGGTCGGGCAGGCCGCCCGGGGTTGCGTCGGACGAGCCTTCGCGGGCGCGGTCGGATTCGTCGTCGCTGGCGTTCATGGCGGCCTCACGGGTGTTGACGATGGGAAACGGCGCCACCCTTCGGGGTGAAGAGCAGCGCCGTCAGGGGTCATGCAGAGGCGATTATTCGCCGGGGCGCGGGATGCCCAGGTCGGCCGGATCGTTCACCGACAGGCCCGCCTCGTGCATCAGCCAGGCGGTGGTCGACTGCCAGGCGGCCATGAACTCGCGCGCTTCGTCGCCGGAAATGTTCATCAGCGTGAAGCCGCGCCCCTCGATCAGCGCCAGGAAATCGGGATGCTGCGTGGCCTGGGCAAAGGCGGCGGTCAGCGCGGCGACCGCGTCATCCGGGGTGCCGTTGCGCACGAAGCTGCCGAAGAACGGGCCCCAGGGCAGGTAGGTCGCATAATCTTCGCTGACTTCGACCACGGCGGGGGTGTCGGGCAGGCGGTCGTTGCGCGCGGTGTCGAACACGGCCAGCGGGCGCATGGTGCCTGCGCGGATATGTTCGATCGCGGCCCCCAGAACGGCGGGCATCACGTCGATGGCGCCGCCCTGCAGGGCGGTCAGCGCCGGGCCGTCGCCGTCATAGGGGACGAAGATCACGTCGAGTTCGCCTTCGACCGACTGGATCATCGCGGTGACCACCGACGGCAGCCCCCCCGGCCCGGTCGAACCGAAACGCACCTCGCCCGGGTTGGCCTCGATATGGGCCAGAAGATCGGCATAGCTGGCCCAGGGCGCATCGGGGCGGGTGACCAGGATCGGCGTGCCGCGCGCCAGCAGGTTGACCGGGATGAATTCGGAATAGTCGCGCTCGCCCAGACCCATCACGCGATAGATCATCGGGTTCTCGGCGCCCATCAGCAGCGTATAGCCATCGGCGGCGGTGTCGGCGACGTGGTTCAGCGCGATGGCGCCAACGGCACCGGTCATGTTC
>CALEZJ010000452.1 GCA_937927885.1 uncultured Paracoccaceae bacterium
CGACCTGCAAGTCCGCATCGGCCCCCAACGCCTGACCTGCGCAAGCCCGGCGTGACCGCTCGCGTTGAACCCGAACCCGACCTGAATCGACCCATTCACAGCCGTCACCTTCCTCTTTCCAACAAGGATTATCGCCATGACCAGACTGTCCTCCACCCTCGTCTCCTCGCTGACCCTCGCCCTCGTCCTGCCGCTGGTGCCTGTTCCGGCGCTGGCCTCGGGCCCGGGTGGCGTGGTCTGGAACTTCACCGCCAGTTCGCCCGAACAAGCCCGCGAAATCCGTGAGGGTCTCGAGCTGCTGTCCCAGAACAACCGCGGTCCGTCGCGTGGTCCTGCGCCCGCCGCCTCGGTTGGCCAGCGCGGGAACGGCCATGCCGCGGGCATTGGCCAGGGCGGCCCGAACAATCTGGGTGTGATTTCGCAAAACGGCTGCAACCACACCGGCACCATCCAGCAGACCGGCGGCAACAACGCTTACGGCATCGTCCAGTACGGCTGCGGCGCCACCACCCATGTCACCCAGACCGGTGGCCAGACCGGCATCACCTATCAGTTCGGCTACTGATCCCCGATCGCCTGAAATGACCCTCGCCCGAAGCCCCCCACCTGATCACACAAGGACTTTTGCCATGACCCTTCGCATCCTTCTCCCCGCCCTGACCCTTGCAGCCACCCTTGGTGCCGGCATTGCCCAGGCGCATACCCCGCGCCTGCACCCGACCAATCCCCTTGCCGCGCTCGACGCGATGGGGATGCCGGAACTCGCCCCCGCGCGCTCGCTGATGCGCGAGACGCTGCGCAACGGTGGCCCCCACAACCGGGTCGTCATCGTCGAGGGACCCGCGCGTTACACGCCCGAAACCCCCACCCGCCGTTCGATGACCACGATCTTCGGCTTTGGCTGGATGCCGCTGCCGATCATCCTGAACCGCAGCACCCCCGGCTGCGACGTGATGCGCACCCCGCACGGTGGCATTGTCGAGCATTGCGTCGGCCCGATGCGCCGCACGACAGGCCCGGCGCGCAGCCTCGACATCATGCGCGACCTCGACCTGCGGCTGGAAAACTTCTGACCCCGCGCGAGACGACTTGACAGACGGGCGCCGTTCGTGGTCCAAGATATCGTTGCACCTGCAACGATATCTTGGAGGACCCGATGACTGCGCCCGTTCTGAAGATCGACCAGATGCACCATGTCGCCTATCGCTGCCGCGACGCCAAGGAGACGGTCGAATGGTACACGAAGATGCTCAACATGGATTTCGTGCTGGCCATCGCCGAGGACCGGGTCCCCTCGACCCATGAGCCCGATCCCTACATGCACATTTTCCTGAACGCGGGCGGTGGCAACATCCTCGCGTTCTTCGAACTTCCGACCAAGCCCGAGATGGGCCGCGATCCGAACACCCCGAAATGGGTGCAGCACATCGCCTACAAGGTGAAGGACCGTGACACGCTCCTGGCGTTCAAGGCGCATCTCGAGGCGAACGGGGTCGAGGTTCTGGGCGTGACCGACCATTCGATCTTTCATTCGATCTATTTCTTCGATCCCAATGGCCACCGCGTCGAACTGGCCTGCCCGGATCCCGAGGAGGACGCGATGCTGGCCAGACTGGACGCCGTCAAATGGGACATGCTCGAGGAATGGTCGCGCACCAAGCGCGCGCCGCAGCACGCCGCCTGGCTGCATTCAAAGGAACTGGGCAAGCAGACCGCCTGAGTCCGGGGGCAGGGGAGCGACGGTGGGGGTAAACCCCGCTTCAGGGTGATGACAAGGCCTCCGCCCCCTCCCTCGTGC
>CALEZJ010000453.1 GCA_937927885.1 uncultured Paracoccaceae bacterium
GTCACCGCCCCAAGCGCGATACCAAAGACAACCCCAAGCAGAGCGCCGAAGAACGCTATCACCATGGCGAGCAGGACGACATTGCGTGCCTGTCTCCGACGGCGGTCGGTAAACGTTTTCTCGGTTGGCATCATGTGCGCAGGTGCCTTCTGTTCAAGTCTCCGGTTCTATGGACGATCCCGTCCGAGCCACTCGCCAACGGAACGCCGAATCCAAGTCAAGACGCCGCCGCCTCGGGTCCGTTCGCTACCGAGGCGCGCGTCCGCCACGATACCCGGACAACCCTGAATTGTCACGACTTGCGCCGCCATTCGTCATGAGCGCAGTCACCTGCAGCTTTCCGCACGCAACTGCGCGCGCCCTCTGTCCCACGATACCTCGCGTCGAACTCCTCCCGGCTTTTTCCAGACCGCAGCGCGCGCCCCTCCACCCCGAAGTCGCGCACCATCGCCTGGATCGGATCGTGGTTCCCCTGCGAGGCCAGCCAGACGAGAAGCCGTTCCAGCCAAACGAAACGGCTGCACTCGGCCCTTTCCGGCGCCGAGGCAGCGAAGCGATTGACAGTTCGGGTTCGATGGCTCTGCCGTCAGCACGCCGAGGCAAAAGGGAAAGCGCGGGAGCGGCCGCGAATCCGGGGTGCAGCGGGCGCGGGGCTACGTTCGGGCTGGTCGATCAAGGAGGATTGCCGCCAGCAGCAGGGTCAGCGCGGACAGCGAGAACCCGGTCCGCCACAGATGCCAGTCCCACCATCGAGCCCGCAACTCGCTCCAGTCGGCGGGAAGCGCCTCGAGCGTCCACTCCATGATCACCGCGTTGATTGGCTGATTGAAAAAGCGTGTGGTGACGCCCGCGGCCACCATGAACAGCAGTGCCCCCAGGTATGGCCAGACCATCCGCGTCCTGCGGCGGGCGACGACAAGCACCAGCGTCAGCAGGATGGAGGCAAACCCCATCGTCGGCAGCAGAACGTTCAGGCCGCGCACGGCGCCCTGATGCATCTCGACGAACGCCACCTCGGTAAACGCACTGGGATCATACCCGCGCCAGATGCCGAACACACTGCCGGCGACCAGCGCAAAGACGAAAGCCGCGAAGAACTGGCACATCGCGATCAGGGAGTTCATATCATCCTCCGAAGCTGCCAGGGATCTGGCGGGAAATTGAATACACCAATACTGTATCGAATTATGAGCAATGTAAAGCCAGCACGGCGTCCGTATCGATCCCGTCTGCGCGCCGAACAGGCGACCGGCACGCGCGACTCCGTGCTGGCGGCGGCCGAGGCGCTGTTCCTGCACAAAGGGTGGATCGCCACCACGATCGCCGCGATCGCCACGAAGGCGGGCGTTTCGAAAGAGACGATCTACTCGACCTTCGGCACCAAGACGGCAATCCTGCATCAGTTGATCGAGCGGGCCGTCCGGGGTGCCAACCCCGGAACCCCGCTGATTGAGCAGGAGGAGATACAGCGGCTTCGGGGGGTGACCGATCAGGCCCGGCAGATCGACATTTTCGCCCGCGGGATCGCCGAGGTGCTGGCACGGGTCGCCCCGCTGATGGATGTGGCGCGGGTCGCGGCGCAGACCGACGAGGCGATGGCGGAATTCTTCCAGACCCTCCAGCGCGGCCGTCGGCGCAACCTGGTATGGTTCGCAGAGGCCCTCGTCATCAATGGTCCGTTACGGTCTGGAATGACCGCCGATACGGCAGGCACGATCCTGTGGCGCCTCGCCAGTCCTGACCTGTTCCTGCTGATGCGCCGTGTCGAGGGCGTCTCGCAGCAGGACTATGTGGAATGGCTGGCGACATCCCTGAAGTTGCTGCTTCTGCGCTGACCACGGGAGACCGGAACCGCGGGGGATGCCTGCGCATCGGTCGACGCCGGTGCGTCAGAAAGCGAGCGGCGGCAGACCCCGCTCATCGGGATATGTCTGCAACTCGCCCGTTCTCGACCCCGGCCAGTGCGCGGGCGGGCAATTCGGCTGGACCGCGAACCGGTGGTCAGCCCGACCCCAGACGCCTGAACGCGGACAGGTCGAACCCCCGCAGCAAAAGCCACAGGCCCAGGGACAATTCCCAGAAGAATTCGGGAACCGTGGCGAGGGCTTGCGCGGGACCCCCGGCCTCGGCCTGACCCAGCAGGACCGCCACGCCAGCGGCCAGCAACGCGGGCCCGGCGAAAAGACCAAGCGTCGACAGGGCACGCGGCACAAGCCGGGTTTTCCACATCATCCAGCTCAGGATCAGACCGTTCCCGACGCCGACCACAACCCCCGGTCCCAGCCGGAAGGTCCAGTCGTGCAGCGCGGCCAGCGCGGCGCCAATCGCCGTCAGGGTCTGCGGGTCAGCATCCAGGGCCGCCGACCGCAGCGAATTCAACGCCATGACCGCCACGATCCCGATGGCGATGAACGTGCTTTCGACGATCCGCGCGGCGACAAAAGCCAGCGACAGCCCGGGAAAAACCCCCTTCAACACCGGATAGATGGCCACGGCTGTGCCGATGTTGGCGGCGATCAGGATCATTTCCAGCACCGCACCCCCGGCAACGATCACGCTGAAATCGTCGCCCAGGATGAAGGACGGATCCCTGGTGGGGGCGTAGGACAGGAAGAAGGCCGGAATCGAGGTCGCAAATGTCACAAGGAACAGGAACCCGGTCATGCGCGCCAGCCGTTGCGCCCTGACCTCGGCCGATGGCGCCTCTTGGCGTGCCCCCTCGGCCTTGACTGCCCCGCCGGGTCGCTGCGGCTCTGCGATGGGTGCCATGGACGTGCCTCCTTGGTCGGATGATGAACCCGACACAGGGTGCGTCGGCCGCGACCCATGCGGAAGACGCGCGGTTTGCAGCGTATCCGTGCGTCTGACGCCATGTCACACGCTGGGCGCATCCTGACTGGCGCAGAGGGTGCGGACCTGCGTGCGAAGCCAGCGGTGGGCCTGATCCCCATCCATGCGCGGATGCCAGAGCATCGAGACCGTGAAGGGCGCCACCTCGAACGGCAGGTCAAAGCTGTGCAACCCTTGGCGCAGGCCGCCGGTGTGGCGCTCGGGCACGGTGGCGACAAGTTCCGTGTGCCGCGCCAGCGCCAGCGCGGTCGAGAAGCCGCTGACGATTGTCGCAATCCTGCGCTCGAGGCCCGCCGCGCGGGCGGCCTCGTCGATCTCGGAACTGTGCAGGCCGCGTCTGAGGACGTGGATATGCCCGGCCTGCGCGTAGCGTTGCGCCGTCATCGGCCCGAACGCCAGCGGATGGTCGCCACGCACCACCGCGACCCAGCGGTCCCGAAACAGCGGGACGGCACGCAGTTCCGGCGCGGTTGCGCCATCGATCACGCCGGTTTCCAGATCGACGTCGCCCTCGCGCAGGGGCGCACTATCCTTGTCGGGCTTGGTTGCAAAGGTCAGCGTGACCCCGGGGGCCTGCCCGGCCACCAGAGCCAGAAGACGAGGCCCGAACGTCTCGGCAAAGCCTTCGCTGCTGCGCAGGGTGAACCGGCGAACAAGCCGGGCCAGATCCAGCGCCTCGGTTGGACGCAGCACCGATCTTGCCCCCTCGACCAGGGGACCGACCTGCGCGCGAAGCTCGATGGCGCGCGGCGTCGGAACGAGGCGGCGACCCGCCCGCACCAGAAGGGGATCGCCCGTCACCTCCCGCAATCTGGCCAGCGCCCGGCTCATCGCCGAGGGGCTGAGCCGCAAACGACGCGCAGCGCCTGCAACGCTGCCTTCCGACAGCAGGACATCCAGCGTCACCAGCAAGTTCAGATCAGGCATGGGAAGGCCCTCTTTGGCATGGCGTTTCATGCAGGTATTAGATGCCATGCGTGCGTCTTCCGCAATGTTTGGCTGTGCTCTACCTGATGGCCGACACCAAACATGGAGACCCCAATGCCCCCCCGCTTTGCCCCTGTCCTGTTCGGCCTCGTCCTGTCGGCGCTGATGTCCTTCATCGTGTCCGGCATTGCGACCGCGCGGAACGCCGGATTCGTCGATGGCTTCCCGAGCCTCTGGATCA
Organism: uncultured Paracoccaceae bacterium; assembly: GCA_937927885.1. Taxonomy (GTDB): domain Bacteria; phylum Pseudomonadota; class Alphaproteobacteria; order Rhodobacterales; family Rhodobacteraceae; genus Pararhodobacter. The sequence goes on from CALEZJ010000453.1 coordinate 4,019, forward strand.
ATGCCTGGCTTCCCTCGTGGATCATCGCGTTTCCCACCGTCCTGATCGTGGCGCCGATGGCGCGCCGCCTGGTCGGCCTGCTGGTCAGCGCCCCGGCCGGAACCCTGCGCTGATGTCGGATGTTCCGCCGAGCGACCTGCGCCGCTACGGCCCCCGCCTCGCGGCCTTGTCGCTGGCGATGCTGCTGCCCTCGCTGGGCACCAGCATCGCCAATGTCGCCCTGCCCACCCTGGCCGCGTCCTTCGAGGCGACGATGGCCGAGGTGCAGTGGGTGGTGATTTCCTACCTTCTGGCCGTCACCAGCCTGATCGTCGGGGCGGGCCGACTGGGCGACATCCTCGGTCGCAGCCGCCTGTTGCTGATGGGGATTGGCCTTTTCGCCGCCGCCTCGGCCGCCGGTGCCGTTGCGCCCAGCCTGTGGGTGCTGATTGCCGCTCGCGCCGCTCAGGGGCTTGGGGCCGCTGTCATGATGGCCCTGACCGTTGCGATGGTCGGGGATCTGGTGCCCAAGGACCGGACCGGCAGCGCCATGGGGCTATTGGGAACCGTCTCGGCCGTGGGAACCGCGCTTGGCCCGTCGCTGGGCGGGGCACTGATCGCCGGTTTCGGCTGGCCCGCGGTCTTTGCGTTCATGGCGATCCTGGGCGGCATCAGCCTGCTGGTCGGACGCGTGCTCTTTCCCCCCGATGCGACGGGCGCACAACGGCCGACCGGGCTTGATCCGATTGGCATGGTGCTGTTGGCACTGTCGCTTCTTGCCGTGACCGCGACCTTGACCTTTGGCAGCGGGCTATCCGGCCCGGCCTTCGCTGCGGCGGCCTTCGTGTCGCTCGGCGGTCTTGTCGCCTTCGTTCGGCATCAGGCGCGGGTGCCGACGCCGCTCTTGCGGATGGACCTGCTGCACGAGCCTGCGATCGGCACCGGCCTGCTCTCGATGAGTCTGGTATCCGCCATTCTGATGGCAACGCTGGTCGTGGGGCCGTTCTACCTGTCCGGCGTCCTCGGTCTCGGAGCGGTTCAGACCGGTCTGGCAATGTCGGTCGGGCCGGGCATTGCCGCGTTGACCGGGGCACCGGCGGGGCGCCTGATCGACCGGCTCGGGTCTGCCCGGGTGGGGGTCGCGGGGCTGGTCGCGGTGATGGCGGGCGCGTTTTTGATGACGGTGCTGCCCGGCCGGTTCGGGATCGGCGGGTATGTGGCAAGTCTGGTCATCGTCACCTTCGGATATGCCCTGTTTCAGGCGGCGAACACCACCGTTGTCATGCGGGCAGCGCCGGGCGATCAGCGCGGGGTCACCTCGGCTTTGCTGGGCCTCGCGCGCAATCTGGGGCTGATTGCCGGCGCCTCCGCGATGGGGGTGATCTATGCCCTGGGGCCACGCGCGCTCGAGGCGGTCGGCCTGCGCTCGGGCAGCGACTCCGGGCTGCAGGTGACGTTCGCCGTCGCGACTGGCCTCGCGGCGCTTGCCCTTGCCGGCACGCTGTCGAGCCGCCGCGGTTGAGGGCGGCCGCCACCGACGCGCCATCGTCTGCGCGGGCGCGATTGCCAATCCCCTGTCGCGGCGCCATATCTGGGGCATGTTCGACACACTCCGCGCCCTGCTTCGCCCCGCCTCCGGCCCGCGCGCCGAGGTCTCTCCTGATCTTGCGGTCGCCGCCTTGCTGGTCGAGGCGGCGCGCGCCGACGGGACCTATGCCCCTGCCGAGGCGCGCGCGGTGCGCGAGCTTCTGGCGGCGATGTTCGACCTGACCCCCGAGGCGGCGGAAAGCCTCGCCAGGGCAGGCGAGGCCGCGCAGACCGGGGCCGCCGATCTCGTGCGCTTTACCCGCGTGGTCAAATCCGCCCTCGACGAAGCGGCGCGGGTCGAACTGATGCAGGCGCTGTGGTCGGTCGTGCTGGTCGACCACCACCGCGACCCGCACGAGGATGCGCTGCTGCGCCGTCTCGCCCCGCTCCTGGCCGTCAGCGACCACGACAGCGCCGCCGCCCGCCGCCGCGCCAGCAAGCGGCACTGACCCGGCCGGGCGCGATTGCGCAGCAAGAAGGGGGGCAGCGCCCCCCTTGTTTCCTTCCTGTCAGGGGGCTCAACCCTCGGGCAATATCCGCACGCCACCCTTGGACGCCGACGACGCCAGCAGCGCATAGGCCTTCAGCGCCGTCGACACCTGCCGCGTGCGCTGCTCGGCGGGTTTCCAGGGCAGCGCGCCCTTGGCAGCGCGGCGGGCCGCCAGCGTGGCGTCGTCCACCGCCAGATGGATCGAGCGGTTCGGAATGTCGATCTCGATCCGGTCGCCGGTTTCCACCAATCCGATCAACCCGCCCTCGGCCGCTTCGGGGCTGACATGGCCGATCGACAGGCCCGAGGTCCCGCCGCTGAACCGCCCGTCGGTCAGCAGCGCGCAGGCCTTGCCCAGCCCTTTCGACTTCAGATAGCTGGTCGGATAGAGCATTTCCTGCATCCCCGGCCCGCCCTGCGGCCCTTCATAGCGGATCACCACGACATCGCCTTCTTGCACCTTGCCGGTCAGGATGGCGCTGACCGCCGAATCCTGGCTTTCGAACACCCGCGCCGGGCCGTGGAAGACCCAGATCGATTCGTCCACGCCCGCCGTTTTCACGATGCAGCCGTCCGGAGCGATGTTGCCCTTCAGAACCGCGAGGCCGCCCTCCTTGGAAAACGCATGCTCGACGGAACGAATCACCCCGGCCTTGCGGTCCAGATCCAGCTCGGCATAGCGCTTGGACTGGCTGAAGGCCGTGGCCGTGCGCACATTGCCGGGGGCGGCGCGGAAGAATTCGCGCACGCTGTCGTGGTTGGTGCGGCTGACGTCCCAATGATCCAGCGCAGCACCCATGGTCGGCGAATGCACGGTCGGAAGGTCGGTGTGCAACAGCCCGCCGTTGGCCAACTGTCCAAGGATCGCCATGATCCCGCCGGCGCGATGGACGTCTTCCATATGCACATCCGACTTGGCCGGCGCCACCTTGCACAGGCACGGCACGCGGCGCGACAGGGCGTCGATGTCGTCCTGGGTGAAATCGATCCCGCCTTCATGCGCGGCGGCCAGGATGTGCAGGATCGTGTTGGTCGACCCGCCCATGGCGATATCCAGCGCCATCGCGTTCTCGAACGCCTTTTTCGATGCGATGCTGCGTGGCAGCACCGAGGCATCGTCCTGTTCATACCAGCGCCGCGCCAGATCGACGATCAGGTGGCCGGCCTCGACAAACAGGCGCTTGCGGTCGGAATGGGTGGCCAGCGTGCTGCCATTGCCGGGCAGCGACAGGCCCAGCGCCTCGGTCAGGCAGTTCATCGAATTGGCGGTGAACATGCCGCTGCATGACCCGCAGGTCGGGCACGAGGCTTCCTCGATCGCCGCAACCTCGGCATCGGTGTATTTGTCATCCGCCGCCGCAACCATGGCGTCGATCAGGTCCAGCGCGACCTCCTTGCCATGCACCACGACCTTGCCGGCCTCCATCGGCCCGCCCGACACGAACACCGCCGGAATGTTCAACCGCATCGCCGCCATCAGCATGCCGGGCGTGATCTTGTCGCAGTTGGAAATGCACACCATCGCATCGGCGCAATGGGCGTTGACCATGTATTCCACGCTGTCGGCGATGATCTCGCGCGAGGGCAGGGAATAGAGCATGCCGTCATGCCCCATGGCGATGCCGTCATCGACCGCGATGGTGTTGAATTCCTTGGCCACGCCGCCCGCCTTCTCGATCTCGCGGGCGACAAGCTGGCCGAGGTCCTTCAGATGCACGTGCCCCGGCACGAATTGCGTGAAGCTGTTCACCACCGCGATGATCGGCTTGTCCCAGTCGCCATCCTTCATGCCGGTCGCGCGCCAGAGGCCGCGGGCCCCGGCCATGTTGCGGCCATGCGTCGTGGTGCGGGAACGGTAGCGGGGCATCGGGCTTCCTCCAGAAAGGCTTCGGCGCCTGACATAGCCCAGCACGCGGCCCATGGCCAGAGGAACGCGGTTTGCGCGGGCCACAAGGGTTGGCTAGGGTGGGGAAAATCGCGGAGGATCACGGATGCGCAAACTGGCGGCGGGAAACTGGAAGATGAACGGGCTTTCGGTCCATCTGGCCGAGGCGCGTGCATTGGCGGATGCCTTTCCCGCGCCGGGCTGCGAGGTGCTGCTTTGCCCGCCCGCGACGCTGCTTCAGCCGATGGCCGGGGCCCTGCGCGGCAGCGCGGTCGCGGTCGGCGGGCAGGATTGCCACGCGGCGCCGTCGGGCGCGCATACCGGCGACATTTCGGCACAGATGCTGGCCGATGCCGGGGCGTCCCATGTCATCCTCGGCCATTCGGAGCGGCGGGCGGATCATGGCGAAGGCTCGGACCTTGTCGCTGCCAAGGTCCGCGCCGCCTGGGGCGCGGGGCTGGTGGCGATCGTCTGTGTGGGCGAAACGCTGGCCCAGCGCGACGCGGACCAGACGCTGGCGGTGGTGGGCGCGCAACTGGCGGGTTCGCTGCCGGACGGTGCGACGGCGCAGAACACCGTGATCGCCTATGAACCGGTCTGGGCCATCGGCACCGGGCGCACCCCGACGCCGGACCAGATCGCCGAGGTCCATGCCGCGCTGCGCGCGCGGGCCCCGGCGGGCACGCGCCTGCTTTACGGCGGATCGGTCAACCCGGGCAATGCGGCGGCAATCTTCGCACTGGCGAATGTCGATGGCGCGCTGGTCGGGGGCGCCTCGCTGAAGGCGGCGGATTTCGGCCGGATCGTGCAGGCGCTTTCGGCGGCCTGAGCCGGGGAAGGGGCCCGCGATGCGCGGCCGCGCCCCCCTTTCACCCGCACCCCGCATGCGCTATCTGCTCTGAAAGGCAGCAGGAGCATGCGATGGATTACGAAAAGCCCGGCCCGGTCGAAGGCAACTGGCGCGACGCCATCTCGCCCATCGAAGAGATCATCGATCAGGCGCGCAACGGGCGCATGTTCATCCTGGTCGATCACGAGGACCGCGAGAACGAGGGCGATCTGGTCATCCCCGCGCA
>CALEZJ010000454.1 GCA_937927885.1 uncultured Paracoccaceae bacterium
ACGTGCGCCTGACGCGCCCCGACCTGCCCGGCCAGAACCTTGCCTCGACCTATGCGAGGATGCGGGCCGAGCGCGAGCGCGAGGCCGCCGACGAGATCGCCCGCGGCGACGAGGCCGCACAGCGCGTCCGCGCAACCGCCGACCGGCAGGTGGTGGTCGAGGTCTCGGGGGCCCGGCGCGAAAGCGAGATCATCCGTGGTCAGGCGGATGCCGAGCGCAACCGGATCTATGCCGAAGCCTTTGGCCGCGATCCGGAATTCTTCGCCTTCACCCGCTCGCTGACCTCGTATGAACGCGCGCTGACCGGCGACAATGCGGCGATGGTCCTGAGCCCGGACAGCGATTTCTTCCGCTTCCTGCGTCAGGTCGATCCCGGCGGATCGGGTCAATCCGCACAGGGCGAGGCGAACACCGCGGCGGCCGCCGCGGCGGCGTCGGCAGAACCGGCCGCACAACCCGCCGAACCGACCAACTGATCCCCCGTCGTGCCCCCCGTTCGCGGGGGGCACGAAGCCTTTCGGATGGCCCCATGAACGACCCCCTCCCCCTCGAACCCGGCGAGCGAATCCTGGCCGAGTGGCGCCCCGACCGCGGGCGGTATTGGCGCGACCATGGCCTGATGGCGCTGGGTCTTATGGCGCTGGCGGCGGCGTTTCTGTTGCTGATCGGCTCGCCCTATCCGGCGATCGGGTCCCTGGGTGCGATTCTGGCGGTGGCGGTGCGCGCCGCCTATCTGGCAAGCGAAACCCTGGCCCTGCACTGGGCGTTGACTGACCGGCGCGTGTTCCTGCCCGGCACAAGGTCGGTCAACCTGTTGGAATTGCAGGTTATTCGCCCGCTTCTGGGGGATGTGCAGCTGATCACCAATGCGGGCAACAAGCATCTGCTGAAGCATCTGGCCCAGCCCGCCGAGGTGGTGCGGCGCATCACCGAAGCCCGCGACCGCCGCGCCAAACGCCGCGACTGAGGGCATTGCCCGCCCGGCATTAACCGGATCGCAACCGACTCAGGCCAGACTGGCGGGATCGATAGGGGAATCCCGTGCCGCTTCATCTTGTTCCTGTGCTTCTTGTGCTCGTCGCTCTGCTGGTCCGGCGGCCTCTGCCGGGCTGCGGGGCGATCTGCCCCGACCCCACGCTCGTGATCCAGCGCCCCATGCTTTGGACCCGGCGGCGCCTGCGCGCCTGCGCGCATGACAGGGTGACCGCCACCGGCCCCCCGTGGGCGGCACCGCCCTGGCCCGTGCTGCTGGCGCGACTTGGCAAGCCCGTCAAAGCCTGTCTATAAGCCCGCTCACCCGGCGCCCGGAACCCGTCCGGCACCAGAACGGAGGCGGTCTTGTCCCTGTATGTCACCAATGCCCGGCTGATCGACCCCGAGGCCGGAACGGATGCGCCGGGCAGTCTCTGGATTGCCGACGGCAGGATCGCGGCGCTGAACCCTGCCGGACCCGTGCCACCGGGCGCCACGGTGGTCGACGCCCGCGGGCGCTGCCTGGCCCCCGGGCTGGTGGATTGGGGCGTGCATGTGGGCGAACCCGGCGCGCGGCACAAGGAAAGCTATCGCACCGCCGGGCTGGCGGCGGCGGCGGGCGGGGTGACCACGTTCATCACCCGGCCTGACACCCATCCGGCGACCGACACGCCCGAGGCGCTGGACTTCCTGCGCCGCCGCGCCGGCAGCGAATCGCTGGTCAACGTGCGCCACATGGCCGCCCTGACCCGCGAGCGCGCCGGGCGCGAGATGGCCGAGATCGGCTTTCTGCTGGATGCGGGCGCGGTGGCCTTTACCGATGGCGACCATGTGGTGCGCGACACCAGGGTCTTTGCCCGCTGCCTGACCTATGCGCGCAGCCTTGGCGCGCTGGTCGTCGGCCATCCGCAGGACCCGGGCCTTTCCGCCGGTGCCGCGGTGACCTCGGGCAAGTTCGCCTCGCTGCGCGGGTTGCCCGGCGTCTCGCCAATGGCCGAGCGCATGGCCTTTGACCGCGACATGGCACTGATCGAGATGACGGGCGCGCGCTATCATGCCGACCAGATCACCTGCGCGCGCACCCTGCCCGCGCTGGAGCGCGCCAAGGCCAACGGGCTCGATGTCACCGCCGGGGTATCGATCCACCACCTGACGCTCAATGACCTCGATGTCGGGGATTACCGCACCTTCTTCAAGCTGACCCCGCCCCTGCGGTCCGAGGATGACCGGCTGGCGGTGGTTCAGGCCGTCGCGGACGGGCTGATCGATGTGATCGGCTCGATGCACACGCCGCAGGACGAAGAGTCCAAACGCCTGCCCTTCGAGGAAGCCGCCCCCGGCGCCATCGGGCTGGAGACGCTGCTGCCGGCCGCGATGCGCCTCTACCATGCCGGGCATCTGTCGCTGCCGCAATTGTGGCGCGCCATGGCGCTGAACCCGGCGCGGCGACTTGGGCTGGACTGCGGTCGCCTGAGCGTGGGCGCGCCTGCCGACCTGGTCCTGTTCGATCCCGACGCCCCCTTCATCCTCGACCGCAGCACGCTGCGATCGAAGTCGCGCAACTCGCCCTTTGACGGCGCGCGGCTGCAGGGTAAGGTCTGGGCCACCTTTGTCGCCGGAAAACCGGTGTATCAACGCGAGGCCCCATGAGCGTCCTGCCGCCCCTGACCACCGATCCCTGGCTGCTGATCCTGATCGGGATCGGCGCCTATCTCCTGGGGTCGATCCCCTTTGGCGTGCTGGTCACCCGCCTTCTGGGGCTTGGCGATCTGCGCAGCATCGGCTCGGGCAATATCGGCGCCACCAATGTGCTGCGCACCGGCAACAAGGGCGCCGCTCTGGCGACGCTGGTGCTGGATGCCGGCAAGGGGGCGGTCGCGGTGCTGATCGCGCGCGCCGTCGCCGGCAATGACGCGGCGCAACTGGCGGCTTTCGCCAGTTTCCTCGGACATCTGTTTCCGGTCTGGCTGAAGTTTCGCGGCGGCAAGGGGGTTGCGACCTTCTTCGGAACGCTCCTCGCGCTGGCCTGGCCCATCGGCCTGACCACCTGCGCGGCCTGGGTGGTGCTGGTGCTGGCGACGCGGATCTCGTCCGCCTCGGCTCTGGGCGCCTCGCTGGCGGTGCCGCTGTTCCTGTGGATGTATGGTCCGCAGTCAATGATCGCGCTGGCCTTTGCCCTGGCGGCGCTGGTCTGGCTGCGCCACGGCGCCAACATCCGCCGCCTGCTGAACGGGACCGAACCCCGGATCGGCGTCTGAGCCTGCCACGGTCATCCGAAGTCACGAAACAGGTTCCAACCCGGTGTTTCCGCGTGTCGAGAAGCTCGGAACCGGTTCGCGCTTGCGCGCGCCATGCGTCTAGCCCGTCACCCCGTCCAGCCCTTTCAGGATCAGCGCCGTTGCGATGTCGGCGTAATCCTCGCGGGTTACAGGGCCCCCGTCGCGAAACCACATGTAGACCCAGTTCAGCATGCCAAACAACGACATGGTGACCGGCATCAAGAGGGGCGGCTCCAGCCCCGGGTGCAACTGGCGCAGCACCGCCGAGAACCGCCGCACGATCCGCCGCTCGATGGCGTGGATCGCCTCTTTCTGGTCATTGGGCAGTGTCGGCGTGCCGTTGAGCTGGACCTTGTGGCAATTGTCGGCGTCGCGGTAGGTCTCGAGCACCGCGCCGATCAGCGCGCGAAGCCGCTGGTCGGGCGGCAGTGCGGGGCTGTCGGCGGCCTCGACAGCCAGATCCAGATCGGTCAGGTGGGTGCGGATGATGTCGAAGATCAGCGCGTCCTTGCCCGGATAATAGTGATAGAGCAACGCCTTGGACACCTGGGCCTGCTGTGCGATCTGCGCCATCGAAGCCTTGTCCATCCCCTGCTCGGCCAGCACCGCGGCGGCGCTGGCCAGAATGGCGCGTTGCTTGTCCTCGAAATCGGCGGCACGGGTGCGGGCCATGGCGGGCTCCTGTCTGGGCGGGGGTCAGCCCTTGGGCCGGTTGTCGACGACCCTCTTGGCCTTGCCGTCGGAGCGCGGCGCGCCACCGGGAAGGTGCACGACGATGCGGGTCGACACACCGACCACCGACTTGATGTGATGCGCAAGTTCGCGCGCCGAGGCCTTGCGCCCCTCGTCCGAGGCGGCGGCGGCGGTGGTTTCGGCATGCACGACCATCTCGTCCATGCGCCCGTCGCGCGTGAGTTCGATCTGGAAATGCGGCGCAAGGCCCGCGCATTTCAGGATCTGTTCCTCGATCTGGGTCGGAAAGACATTGACCCCGCGCAGAATGATCATGTCGTCGGAGCGGCCGGTGATCTTTTCCATCCGCCGCATCGACCGCGCCGTGCCAGGCAAAAGCCGCGTCAGGTCGCGGGTGCGATAGCGGATGATCGGCAGGCCTTCCTTGGTCAGCGTGGTAAAGACCAGTTCGCCCATCTCGCCATCGGAAACCGGCTGGCCGGTTTCGGGGTTGATGATCTCGGGATAGAAATGGTCCTCCCAGATGTGCAGCCCGTCCTTGGTTTCCACGCATTCGTTGGCGACGCCCGGCCCCATCACCTCGGAAAGACCATAGATATCAACGGCATGCATGTCAAAGGCATCCTCGATCTCGCGGCGCATGGCGTTGGTCCAGGGCTCGGCGCCAAAGATGCCGACAGCCAGCGAGCTTTCGCGCGGGTCCAACCCCTGGCGGCGGAACTCATCGAGGATCGACAGCATGTAGCTGGGCGTCACCATGATGACACGCGGTTTGAAGTCGGTGATCAGCGTGACCTGCCGTTCGGTCATCCCGCCCGAAATCGGCACCACGGTGCAGCCCAGCCGCTCGGCCCCGTAATGGGCGCCAAGGCCGCCGGTGAACAGGCCATAGCCATAGGCGACATGCACGATGTCGCCCGCGCGCCCGCCCGAGGCCCGGATCGACCGCGCGGCCAGCCCCGCCCAGGTGTCAATGTCGCGCGCGGTATAGCCGACGACAGTCGGCTTGCCCGTGGTGCCCGACGAGGCATGGATACGCGCGATGGATTCACGCGGCACGGCAAACATGCCAAAAGGATAGGTGTCGCGCAGGTCACTTTTTGTGGTGAAGGGGAATTTCGCGAGGTCAGCCAAGGATTTGAGGTCATCGGGATGGACCCCATGCGCGTCGAACCGGGCCCGGTAAAAGGGCGAGTTCTGGTAGGCGTGGCGCAGCGACCATTGCATCCGCGCCAGTTGCAGCGCCGCGATTTCATCGCGCGAGGCGGTTTCGATCGGCTCCAGATCGCCGGGACGGGGCGAGAGGTCTTCCATGGCTCACTCCTGCGGAAAATGGGTGCCCTTGACGGTGCGCGAATGGCCGCGAAACTCGGCCACGGTGGCGCCGTGCTGGTTGGTGACGCGCACGTCATACAGACCGCCGCGCCCCTGTCGGTGGATTTCGCGTGCCGCGGCGGTCAGCACATCGCCTTCGAAAGCCGGGGCAAGGAAGCTGATCTGCGCGATCTGCGCCACGGTGCGCTGGTTGTAGGTGTTGCAGGCAAAGGCAAAGGCGCTGTCGGCAAGCGTGAACAGAAATCCGCCGTGGCAGGTTTTGTGCCCGTTGGTCATCTCGGCCCGAACCGTCATGTTCAGCGTCGCCTGGCCGGGCGCGACAGCAACCAGCGCCATCCCCAGATGTTGCGAGGCCTGGTCGCCGTCCCACATGGACCGGGCGCTGGCGCGGGCAATCTCGTCATCGGTCATCAGCACCCCCGGAACTGCGCCGGCCGTTTGTCGAGGAAGGCGGCGACCCCCTCGGCGTAATCGGCGCTCTCGCCGCAGGCCTTCATGAACTCGGCCTCGAGGTCGAGATGGCCATCGAGCGCACCAGCCGCCGCCGCCTGCATGGCGCGTTTGGTCTGCGCATAGCCAAAGGTGGGACCGGCGGCGAGGGTCGCGGCGAGGGCCCGTGCCTCGGGCAGGAGGGTGGCATCGGGCAGGCATTGCCAGATCAGGCCCCAGTCGGCAGCCTGCCGGGCGCCCAGGGGTTGGGCGGTCAGGGCAAGGCCCATGGCACGCTGCGGACCCAGAAGCTGGGTCAGATGCCACGATCCGCCGGTATCCGGAATCAGGCCAACCTTTGAAAAAGACTGGATGAATTTTGCGCTTTCGGCGGCAAGCGTCAGATCGCAGGCCAGCGCCAGCGACGAGCCGGCCCCCGCAGCGACGCCATTCACGGCGCAGACAACAGGCATCGGAAGGGACTTGATCTGGCGCACCAACGGCGCCCAGAAGCGGCGAACGGTGTCCCCCAGATCGGGCGGGCCGTCCATCTTTCGCGGGTCCCGGTCGCCCAGATCCTGCCCGGCACAGAACCCCCGCCCGGCCCCGGTCAGCAGCACACAGCGCGCCTCGGCAGCGGCGCGGGTCAGCGCCTCGCGCAGGGAAAGATGCATGGATTCGGTAAAGGAATTCAGCCGGTCCGGCCGGTTGAGGGTGATTTCAAGAACACCGCCCGACAGATCGGCCAGCACGGGCCCCGCTTCGCGCATCCGCTCCTCCCAGCCGTTGCGACGGGGTCAGCGTCGCATAGACCGACCGGTCAGTCAAACAATTTTCGCAGGGACAAGGCCGACGATAAAAAAACGCCGCCCCCGTGAAGGGGCGGCGCGCGATCAGGCACGAGGCCGGTATCAGCGGTCTTCGACCTCGATGTAGTCGCGATGGCCAACGCCGGTATAGAGCTGGCGCGGGCGACCGATCTTCTGCTCGGTGTCGGCGATCATCTCTTTCCACTGGCTGATCCAGCCCACCGTGCGCGACAGCGCGAAGATCGGGGTGAACATCGAGGTGGGAAAGCCCATCGCCTCGAGGATGATGCCCGAGTAGAAATCGACGTTCGGGTAGAGCTTTTTCGAGACGAAATACTCATCCTCGAGCGCGATGCGTTCAAGCTCCTTGGCCACTTGCAGCGTCTGGTTGTCCTTGACGCCCAGAAGGCCCAGCACCTCGTCGGCGGATTCCTTCATCACCTTGGCGCGCGGGTCGAAGTTCTTGTAGACGCGGTGGCCGAAGCCCATCAGGCGGAA
>CALEZJ010000455.1 GCA_937927885.1 uncultured Paracoccaceae bacterium
CCGCCGATGTCGTTGCCCTGCGCCAGCGCGCCGATCCCCGCCATCACCGCCACCCCCGCCCCGCCCGACGATCCCCCGGCGCTGAGGCCCGGGTGCCAGGGGTTCAGCGTGCGGCCAAAGAGCGGGTTGTCGGTGTCGACGCGATAGGAAAACTCCGGCGTGTTGGTGCGCCCGATCACCACCGCACCGGCGTCCAGAAGGTGTCGCACCAGCGGTGCATCGCGGGGCGCGATCCAGTCCTTCAGTGCGGGCACGCCGTTCGAGGTGGCTTGCCCCTCCTGATCGACGTTGATCTTGATCGTCACCGGCACGCCATGCAGCGGGCCGCGCGGGGTCCCTGCCGCATCGAGGGCGCGCGCGCGCTCCAGCGCCTGAGGCGTGAGGTCGACCACCACCGCGTTCAGGCCCGGGTTGACCGCGTGCATCCGGTCCAGCGCGGCGCTTGTGGCCTCGGTCGCGCTGATCTGGCGGCTGCGGGTCAGCGCGGCCAGATCGCGGGCGGGCAGTTGCCAAAGGGGAATGTCGGCCATGGTGCCCTCGGTGTCGGGGGGCGCAGGTTAGGCGGCGGCAATCCCTGGGGCAAGCCGGGTTTGCGCATCCGGGGTACGGTCAGCGATCCAGCCCCAGCGCGCGATCGAGCGACAGGCGGCCCGGGCCATAGGCGGCGACCGTCAGCAGGCTGGCGGCCCACAGGCCATGCACGCCCCAGGCGCCCGGAAAGACGAAGATCTGGATCACGGCGGTCAGGACCACAAGCCCCAGCGCGGCGATCCGGCTGGCGAGGCCCAGCGCCAGCAGCACCGGCAGGACGTGCTCGGCCAGCGTGGCCAGAACCGCGGCCCAGGTCGAGGGGATCAGCGGCAGGGCATAGACCTGATCGAACAGGAACCAGGTCGAATCGGTGATGGTCAGGCCATCGACCTTGGTGCGCGCCGATTGCCAGAAGACCCAGGCGACGAACAGCCGCGCCGCCAGTTGTACAAGGTCGGCCGGGATCAGCCGTGCGGCGAGAGTATTGGCGGCGCGCAGGGCGTCTTGGATCATGGAAGCTCTCCCACAGTGGCGATGAGGCGGTGGCGGATCAAGAGCGCCAGCACGGGCGTGGGGTCCGAGGTGGCGGCGCTTGCCAGCGGCCGGCCCTGCAAAAGCGCGGTCAGGGTGGCGTGTTGCGCCGGTGCGAGGGGTTCGACCACCACGGCAAGGCCGGGGTCACGCGCGATCAGGGCGTGTTGCGGCCCACCGGGCAGCGGGGCGGGGGTGGCGCCGGGCTGGTTGGCCTGCCAGATCGCCAGCGCGGGGAAAGGGCTGGCGAAGGCCTGCACCGAGGGCGCGAGGCCCAGCACCAGCCGCGCGGGATCGGCGCGGGTCAGCGCGGCGGGGTCGATCATCGGCGCATCGGCGGCGTGACAGGCCAGACCGCGCAGCCATTCCAGCCGCGCCACATCCGGCAGATAGGGCAGCCCGGCAACCGGGGGAAAGCGGGCGAGGAAGGCGGCAAAGTCCTGCCCCCAGTCCAGCAGCACCGCCGAGGCCGGGGGATGCGTGGCGGCAAAGACCCGCCCCATCGCGGCAAAGAAAGGCGCGCCGACCAGCCGCTCGACCACCGGGAACCGGGCGGCCAGCGCGCGCACCAGCCCGTGCTGGACAGTGTTGCGATAGGCCGAAAAACGCTGTGGATCCAACCCCCGTGGCGCCTCCCTTGTCCAGAGGCCGGCGTGAAAGGCCGCCTCGAAACCGGCGTGGTCAGGCGGCAGCGACATGGCGCACCTCGTGCAGAAGGGTCTCGGCGCGGGCGGCCTCGGCGCGCAGGGTGGCGAAATCGGGCACGTCGTTGTCCCATTCGATCAGCGTGGGCAGCGGGCCGGTGCGCGCCAGCACCCGGGCGAACAGGTCCCAGACCGGATCGGCCACCGGGCGCGCATGGCTGTCGATCAACAGCGGCGGACCCGGCTGGGCATCGACCTCGTGCCCGGCCAGATGGATCTCGCCCACGGCCTCCAGCGGGAAACCCTCCAGATAGGCCAAGGGATCGAAACCATGGTTGGTGGCGCTGACGAAAACGTTGTTCACATCCAGCAACAGCCCGCAGCCGGTGCGCCGGGCGATGGCGCGCAGGAACTCCACCTCGGGCCAGGTGCTGGTGGCAAAGGTGACATAGGTAGCGGGGTTTTCCAGCAGCAGGCGGCGGCCCAACCTGTCTTGCACCTGATCGACATGGGCGCAGACGGTCGCCAGCGTCTCGTCCGTATAGGGCAGCGGCAGCAGGTCGTTCAGCCAGGCCGCCCCATGCGAGGACCAGGCCAGGTGCTCGGAGAAACTCTCGGGCTGGTGACGCTCCAGCAGGGTCTCCAGCCGGGCCAGATGGTCCGGGTCCAGGGGCCCCGCACCGCCGATCGACAGGCCGACGCCATGCACCGACAGCGCGTGGTCCCGGTGCAGCCGCTCCAGCATCGCATGGGGGGCACCGCCCGCGCCCATGTAATTCTCGGCATGGACCTCGAAGAACCCCAGCGCGCCGGGGGCGTCAAGGGCATCCTGATAATGCTGCGGCTTGAATCCCAGACCGGCGCGGGCGGGCAGGCAGGAGCGGATCATGGCGAACCTCGCGAAAGGGGGCCGCCCCGGCACCCGGGCCAGGGCGGCACGGGGTCGGTTACATCATCACGGGCATGTAGGTGGCGGCGACCGCGGGATCGAGTCCCGCAGGCAGGTCGCGGTTCACGCCGGGGCCATAGCTGCCGGCATCCAGCATGGCCTGCGTCACGCCCATGCGGGCATGGCCCATGCCATCGGCGGGCAGTTCCATCGTGGCGCAGGTGCCGGCGGGGACCATCTTCCAGGCGTTGCCCTGAAAATCCAGCACCGACGAGCCGGCGCAGCTCGTGCCCGGGCCGGCGGCGCAATCGTTCTGGCCGGCCAGCGACACGCCATAGCAGCGCTCCATCTCTTGCGCGGTGGCGGTGGTGGCGGCGCCCATGGCCAGGGCGGCGGCAATCGAGGCCGCGAGGATCGGCGTGGTCTTGGTCATCTGGGTCTCTCCCGTTGCAGGCCCCGCATCCGTTGCGGGCCTGCCAGACAGGACGAGGGGCCGCGGCCCTTCGTTACCGACCTCACGCAGCCGTGACATCGCGGGTTTTTTGGTCGATCTTGGGCGCGCGGGGTGTAACAACCACCCGGCGATCAGCGTAGGGGCCCTTGTGTGCGTGATACCGAAAGCGTGTCCTGGGAAGAGCTGATGCGCGCGGCGAACCGGGGCGACGGGCGGGCCTATGCCCGCCTCCTGACCGAGGTGACGCCGGTGGTGCGCGGCATCGCGCGGGCGCGCGGCGCCGCGCTGGGTGCCGACGGATGCGAGGATGTGGTGCAGGACGTGTTGCTGACCCTTCACCTGAAGCGCCAGAGCTGGCGCGAGGACGCGCCCCTGCGTCCCTGGCTTTACGCGATCACCCGCAACAAGGTCATCGACGCCTTTCGCGCGCGCGGTCAGCGCGTGACCCTGCCGGTCGAGGATCTGGCCGAGGTTCTGGCCGCGCCCGAGGGGCCGGACCCGCTGGAGGCGCGCGACATGGAACGGGTGATCGGGCGGCTGGACCCCCGGTCGGCCGAGATCCTCCGCGCCATCGGCATCGCGGGCGACAGCACGGCCGAGGTGGGCGCGCGGCTGGGCCTGAGCGAGGGCGCCGTGCGGGTGGCGCTGCACCGGGCCTTCAAGGCGTTGAAACGCCTACGCGAAAGGATGATCGAATGAGGAGGCGAGCATGAAGACCGCCGCGCTGATCGCGGCTCTGGCGGCGGACGCCACCCCGCGCGCCGGTGTCGGGGGGCGGATGCTGCGGGCGCTGGTGCCCGCACTGGCACTGTCGGCGCTGGCGCTGGTGCTGCTGTGGGGGCCACGCGCGGGACTGGCCGGGGTGCTGGCCTCGCCCCTGGTGGTCAAGACGCTCTTGCCGCTGGGACTGGCGCTGCCCGCGCTGGCGCTGGTGCGCCGGCTGGCCCGGCCCGAGGCGCAGGGCGGCCTGCCGGGCGCCGTGCTGGCGGGGCTCGCGGCGTTGCTGGCGCTGGCCTATGCCCTGGCCCTGGCCCGGCAGGGCTGGGCCGAGGCGGCGGCCCAATGGTGGGGCCTCAGCACGCTGACCTGCCTTCTGTCGGTGCCGCTGCTGGCGCTGGCGCCGCTGGCGGGGGGGCTTTGGGCCCTGCGCGCCGGGGCCCCGGCGCATCCGGCGCGCGCCGGGGCGGCGGCGGGGCTTCTGGCTGCGCTGGCCTCGGCCGCGATCTACACCCTGCATTGCCCCGAGGATTCGCCGCTGTATCTGCCGGTCTACGCGCTGGCGATGCTGCCGGTGGTCGCGGCCGGCGCCCTTCTGGGCGGGCGCCTGCTGCGCTGGTAACCCGCAGGCCGGGCGTCACGGCGAGGGCACGAACTCGTCGCTGTCGCCGAGCGGCAGGCGAAAGGGCCCGTTTTCCCAGTCGCCGCGCCGCCAGGCCTCCTTGGCCTCCTCGAGCCGCTCGCGCGAGGACGACACGAAGTTCCACCACAGATGGCGCGGCCCGTTCAGCGTATCCCCGCCGAGCAGCATCAGCCGCGCGCCGATGGGGCCCGCGGCCAGGGTGATCGCGTCGCCGGGGCGAAAGACCAGCATCTGCCCGGCACCGAACTCCTGCCCGGCCACGGTGATCGACCCTTCGAGCACATGCAGGCCCCGGTCCTCGTGCCCGTCCGGCATCGGCAGACGCGCGCCGGGATCCAGCCGCGCCTCGGCATAGAAAAGATCACCGAACACCCGGGCCGGCGCCCTCTCGCCCCAGGCATGGCCCAGGATCAGCCGCACGGTCTTCCCCTCGGCCTGCAACAGCGGCAGGGCCTCGGTCCCGTGATGCTCGAAACTGGGCGCCATCTCCTCGTGCGTTTCGGGCAGGGCGATCCAGGTCTGCACCCCGAACAGCGACTGCGGCGCGGCGCGGGTGGCTGCGTCGGTGCGTTCGGAATGGGTGATGCCGCGCCCGGCGATCATCCAGTTCACCGCGCCCGGATCGATGCGCTGATCGGTGCCCAGACTGTCACGGTGGTGAAAATGTCCGCGCAGCAGATAGGTCACCGTCCCCAGGCCGATATGCGGATGCGGCCGCACGTCGATCCCCTGCCCGGTGACGAAATCCACGGGGCCCATCTGGTCGAAGAACACGAAGGGGCCGACCATCCGCCGCCCCGGCGCAGGCAGCGCGCGACGAACCTCGAACCCGCCCAGGTCGCGGGCGCGCGGAATGACCAGCGATGCGATCGAGGCAGGATCGGTGGTCAGCGGGCCTGCGCTCAGCGGATGCGGGTCAAGGGTGGGGTTCCAGCTCATCGGGGCCTCCTGTGCGGGTCTGCCGTCAAGATGGGCCTTCCGGCGCCGCCAGAAAAGTCCCGCACCGACGCTGTGCATTGGCGCTCAGGGCCAGTCGCCGTCCCGCCGGAACAGGCCACGCGGCTGCGGCGGGGGCAGCACCGCACCGGGCCTGCGCACCACCGGAATGGCAAAACGCGCGCGCGGATGCGGCGGCAGGCCATGGAACCGGCTCCAGAACATCGCCCCGCCCCTCAGCCGCCAGGGACGCATGCACAGC
>CALEZJ010000456.1 GCA_937927885.1 uncultured Paracoccaceae bacterium
GCCTTCTCCTTAGCCGCTGCGGGGCGGGTGGAAAACCGCTTTTGTTGCCTCGCCGTTTGGCCTATGGGTGACGCATGAGCGCGAAACGTTTCACCACTGCCTCGGGCCCCTCGCAGCGCCAGCTTCGCGTGGCCGAGGTGATCCGTCACCGGCTGGCCGAGGTGCTGGCCCGGGGCGATGTGCATGACCCGGACCTGTCACGGATGTCGATCACTGTGGCCGAAGTGCGCTGCTCTCCGGACCTGAAACATGCTACGGCCTATGTGATGCCGTTGGGTGGCCAGGGCGCCGATCTGGCGCTGGTGGCGCTTAGGCGCAACAAGGCCGAACTGCGGCACCAGGTGGCGCGGGATCTGGGGCTGAAATTTGCCCCTGACCTGAGGTTCGAACTGGACGCCACGTTTGACCGCATGGACGATGCGCGCCGGTTGTTCAACGATCCGCGTGTACAGGCGGATGTGGCGGCACCCGATGATGACGCGGATGAGCCGGATCGCTGAGACCCTCGCCGCGCTGGTCCTGATGGCCGTCAGCGCCTTGCCGGCCTTGGCGGCCTGCCGCGACACGGAATTCGACGGGCACGCCTTTACCCTGTGCGAGGCCGTGGCGGGTGAAGATCTGCGGCTGTTCTGGACCGGGCCGGACGGCGAAGTGCTGGGGTCCTTTGCCCGCATCGACGCGATGCTGGCAACCGGCGGCGAGCGGCTGGTCTTTGCGATGAACGCGGGCATGTATCACCCGAACCGCGCCCCTGTGGGGCTTTATGTCGAGGGCGGCGAGTTGCAGGCCCGGCTGGTCACGCGCGAAGGGCCCGGGAATTTCGGGCTGCTGCCCAATGGGGTCTTTTGCATTGGCGAGGACAGATTCTCTGTAATCGAAAGCCGCGCATATGCTTCCATGTCACCCGTGTGCCGCGACGCCACCCAATCGGGGCCGATGCTGGTGATCGATGGCGCATTGCATCCGCGCTTCCTGGCCGACTCGGATTCGCTCAATCTGCGAAACGGAGTGGGGGTCAGCGCGGATGGCCAGCGCGCGGTCTTTGCAATCTCGAACGAGCCGGTGAACTTCCACCTTTTCGCGCGGCTGTTTCGGGACGGGCTGGGCCTGCCGGATGCGCTGTTTCTGGATGGCAGCATCTCGCGTCTTTACGCGCCCGAACTGGGGCGGTCGGATTGGGGCATGCCGATGGGGCCCGTGGTGGGGCTGGTCGCGCCTGCGGGCTGAGATTATCTCTGGCGAATGCTGACGATCACCTTCGACAATTCCTATGCGCGCGACCTGGACGGGATGTATCTGCCCTTCCAGGGGCCCGGCGCTCCCGATCCGACTTTGGTCTGGCTGAACACCGGGCTGGCCGAGGCGCTGGGGCTGGACCCTGCTGCGCTGGCCAGCCCACAGGGGTTGGCGATGCTCTCGGGCGGCGCGATGCCTGAGGGGGCATCGCCGCTGGCGATGGCCTATGCCGGGCACCAGTTCGGCGGGTTCTCGCCCCAGTTGGGCGATGGCCGCGCGATGCTGGTGGGCGAGGTGATCGACCGGACCGGGGCAAGGCGCGATCTTCACCTGAAGGGGTCCGGCCGAACCCCGTTTTCGCGGGGAGGCGACGGAAAGGCAGTGTTGGGCCCGGTCCTGCGCGAGGTGCTGATGGGCGAGGCGATGGCCGCACTGGGCATTCCCACCACCCGCGCATTGGCCGCCGTCACCACAGGCGAACAGGTCTGGCGCGAAGGCTGGCAACCTGGCGCAGTGCTGGCGCGTGTGGCATCCAGCCATCTAAGGGTTGGAACGTTCCAATTTTTCTATGCCAGCCAAGAGGTTGCACGGCTGCGGCGGTTGGCCGACTATGCCATTGCCAGGCACGACCCGGACCTCGGCGGACCTGACCGATACCTTGCCTTCCTGCACCGGGTGATCGGTCGCCAGATGGATCTGGTCGCGCGCTGGATGGGGGTCGGATTTGTCCACGGCGTGATGAACACCGACAACATGGCGATTTCGGGCGAGACCATCGACTATGGACCCTGCGCGTTCCTCGATGCGCATGATCCGGCAGCAGTGTTTTCTTCGATCGACCGACAGGGGCGCTATGCCTATGGCAACCAGCCCCTGCTGGCGCGCTGGAATCTGGCCCGGTTGGGAGAGTGCATGTTGCCCCTCTTGGCCGACGACCCCGCCGCAGCCCTGCCCGAGGTGCAGGCAGCCATCGAGGGGGCCGAGGCGGTCTATGCGCAAGCCCGGCGCCAAGTGTTCGGTGCCAAACTGGGGGTCGAAGATGATGCCCTGACCGACCGCTTCCTGGACATGCTGACCGCGCAAGGTGGCGATTTCACCCTGTCCTTCCGCGCTTTGGCCGACGCAGCGCGGGGGGCTACAGGCGCGCTAGAAACTCAGATCGGCGCCGACCCCCGCCTTGGCGACTGGCTGGCTGAATGGCAGGCTCGGCGCAGCATTGGGCCCGAGGCGCTGGAGGCCACGAACCCGCTTTTCATCCCGCGCAATCACCGGGTGGAAGAGGCGCTGAGCGCGGCGACAACGGGCGATATGGCACCCTTTGCCCGGATGATGGCAGTGCTGGCTGACCCTTTCCGCGTCCAGTCCGGCGCCGAGGACCTGACCACCCCGGCTCCAGCCGGTTCAGCGCCGCATGTGACCTTCTGCGGCACCTGACATGGCAAAAAGCCCCGCCGAAGCGGGGCACTTGCGATGCACGAAGCCAAAGGATCAGGCGGCGGCCTTGGCGATCTCTTTCTTGATCGCGAGGGCGCGATCCGAAAGATCCTCGTCGCGGGCCTTGGCAAGGAAGGCGTCCAGCCCGCCACGGTGATCAACCGAGCGCAGCGCAGCAGCGGCGATGCGGAGCTTGTAGGATTTGCCGGTCACTTCCGAACCCAGCGTCACATCCACCAGATTCGGCAGAAAGCGGCGCTTGGTCTTGTTGTTGGCGTGGCTCACGTTGTGGCCCGACATCGGGCCTTTTCCGGTCAGTTCGCAACGGCGCGACATGGTGTCATCCTCGTCTGTGTCAGGC
>CALEZJ010000457.1 GCA_937927885.1 uncultured Paracoccaceae bacterium
CCCGCCGCAAGGCCGTGGACGCCTGGAACGCGGCCAATCCGGTGCTGAAAAAGGGGCTTGCGCTGACGCCGGTCAAGTTCGGCATCAGTTTCACGCTGACGCATCTCAATCAGGCGGGCGCCTTGGTGCATGTGTATCAGGATGGCTCGATCCACCTGAACCACGGCGGGACCGAGATGGGTCAGGGCCTGAACCAGAAGGTGGCGCAGGTCGCGGCCTCGGTCTTTGGGGTGGGGCTGGAGGCGGTCAGGATCACCCCGACCGACACCGCCAAGGTGCCCAACACCTCGGCCACCGCCGCCAGTTCCGGCAGCGATCTGAACGGGATGGCGGTCAAGGCGGCCTGCGAGACGATCCGCGACCGCATCGCGCTGCATCTGGCGGAAAAACACCAGACGGTGCCTGCCTCGGTCACGTTCGCCAATGGCCGCGTGCGGGTGGGCGGCAGGGATCTGAGTTTCGCCGAGGCGGCGACGGCGGCCTATCAGGGGCGCGTCAGCCTGTCCTCGACGGGGTTCTATGCCACGCCGAAACTGGCCTGGGACCGCCTGAAGGGGCACGGGCGGCCGTTCTTCTACTTCGCTTACGGTGCCGCCGTGGCCGAGGTGGTGATCGACACGCTGACCGGCGAGAACCGCATCCTGCGCACCGACATCCTGCATGACGCGGGCAACAGCCTGAACCCGGCCCTGGACATCGGGCAGGTCGAAGGCGGCTTCGTGCAGGGCGCCGGCTGGCTGACGACCGAGGAACTGGTGTGGGATGCCAAGGGGCGGCTGCGCACCCATGCGCCCTCGACCTACAAGATCCCCGCCTGTGGCGACCGGCCGAGGGTGTTCAACGTGGCTTTGTGGACCGGTGAAAACCCCGAGGACACGATTCACAAATCCAAGGCCGTGGGCGAGCCCCCCTTCATGCACGGGATTTCGGTGCTGATGGCGCTTTCGGATGCCGTGGCGGCCTGTGGCGACGGCTCGCTCTATCCCGACCTGCACGCGCCCGCGACGGCCGAGCGCATCCTGATGGCCGTGCGCCGCCAGCGGGGTCAGGCATGAGCCTGGACCGCGACGCCCTCGCGCAGGCCATTGCCGCGCATGGCCCCGTGGTGCGGGTGGTGATCTGCGCCCATGCGGGCTCGTCACCGCGCGAGGCCGGGGCCTCGATGCTGGTCTGGGCGGGTGGCCAATCGGGCACCATCGGCGGCGGCGCGCTGGAGTATCAGGCGGCGGCCACGGCGCGGGCGATGGCGGGCGCGTCGATGGTGGAAAAGGTGGCGCTGGGCCCGGCGCTGGGCCAGTGCTGCGGCGGGGCGGTGGTTCTGGGGTATGAGCGTTTTGCCAGCGTTTCGGATGTCCCCGAGGCGGGTCTTTACGCCCGCCCGCTGGCGCGGGATGCGGGCGAAGAGGCGCCGATGGCCATCCGGCAGGCCCTGAAAACCCGGCGTGGGCAAGGGGTTGCCACGCTTCGCTACGCGCAGGGCTGGCTGGCCGAGCCCGTCTCGCCCGCGCCGCGCGCGCTGTGGATCTGGGGGGCCGGCCATGTGGGCCGGGCGCTGGTGGCAACGCTGGCGCCCTTGCCCGGGGTGGCGATCACCTGGGTCGACACCGCGCCCGAAAGGTTCCCCGAGGCGCTGCCGACCGGTGTCACCGCGCGCTTTGCCGCTGATCCGGCGACGCTGGTCCCCGAGGCGCCCGGCAACGCCGAGCACCTGATCCTGACCTATAGCCACGCGCTGGACCTGACCCTGTGCCACCTCCTGCTGGGGCATGGGTTCCAGACCTGCGGGCTGATCGGCTCGGGTTCGAAATGGGCGCGGTTCCGGGGCCGGTTGCAGGCGCTGGGCCATGCGCCTGCCCAAATTTCGCGCATCACCTGTCCGATCGGCGACCCCGGCTTTGGCAAGCACCCGCAGGCCATTGCCATTTCCGTTGCCGCCGCGTTCCTGTCGAAACGCCAGGTCCAACCCCGGGAGATCGCGTTGTGAGCCAACCCTTGCTGTCCATTCAGGGCCTGACCAAACGTTACCCCGGCGTGGTGGCCAATTCCGACGTGACCTTCGATATCGGCGAGGGCGAGGTTCATGCCCTCCTGGGCGAGAACGGCGCCGGAAAATCGACGCTGGTCAAGGCGATTTATGGGCTGATCCGCCCCAACGAGGGCACGATGCTGTGGCGTGGCAAGCCCTATGCCCCCCATGCCCCGGCCGAGGCGCGCGCCACCGGGGTGGCCATGGTGTTCCAGCATTTCAGCCTGTTCGAGGCGATGGACGTGGCCGAGAATGTGGCGCTGGGCATGGACAAC
>CALEZJ010000458.1 GCA_937927885.1 uncultured Paracoccaceae bacterium
CCCATGGGCACAACAGCCAACGCCAGCCGAAAGGTTCCCGCCATGACCCGCATCGTCCTCGCCCTCGCCACCCTGATGACCCTCAGCCTGAACGGCTCGCTCGCCCTGGCCTCGGTTCCGGGCTGCTCGGCCAACGTCTGCACCGTCTCGCTGGCCATGATGACCCCGCCCCCCGCCCGCCCCGCGGGCCTGCTGGAGCGTCATCTGGCCGCGCAGACCGCCATGGTGATCCCGGTCGCGGGCCGGTTCTGACGCCCGGTAGGGTGGGGTTCAACCCCACCCTCCATGTTGTCCGCCCTATGCGAGGCGGCTTTCTTCGCTCTGGCCAAGCGCTGCGGAATCGGGCGCGGGTGCCGGGGGGGACGGAGGCGTCGGAGCAGTCGGCGGTACACCGACCGGATCGGGGCCGCGCCCCTCGTCGGACACGTCACCGGCACGCGGCGGCGTCGTGCCACCTGGCGTCGGCGTGGGGTAACCATCGCTGCATTCGCCGCTTGCCAGCCGCACGCAATTGCCTTCGGCCAGAACCGGGCTCACCAGCCCGGGCCCAAACCCGAGAACGAGGGTGGCGACCAAGGCCAGCAAAGCCGGGGGGATCGATCGAACCTGCATGTGTCTCTCCTGAGTGTCGCAGCGCGCGGATTGCGCAGGATCGACCCTAGCCAGCCACACCGTCGCCGTCTGTTCCCCCGGTGACACCAGAGCCCCCCGTGGACAGCCAGCACGCTTTGGGCTATCGGGCGCCATGCTCGACAATCGCTCCGACCTGCCCGCCGAAATCGCCGCTCCTGAAATCCTCAGGCGCCGGACCTTTGCGATCATCTCGCACCCCGACGCCGGCAAGACCACGTTGACCGAAAAATTCCTGCTGTTCGGCGGCGCCATTCAGATGGCCGGCCAGGTGCGCGCCAAGGGCGAGGCCCGGCGCACCCGCTCGGACTTCATGCAGATGGAGAAGGAACGCGGGATTTCGGTTTCAGCCTCGGCGATGTCCTTCGACTTCGAGCGCTGGCGCTTCAATCTGGTCGACACGCCCGGCCACTCGGATTTCTCGGAAGACACCTATCGCACCCTGACCGCCGTCGATGCCGCGATCATGGTGATCGATGGCGCCAAGGGGGTCGAATCCCAGACACAGAAGCTGTTCGAGGTCTGCCGCCTGCGCGACCTGCCGATCCTGACCTTTTGCAACAAGATGGACCGCGAAAGCCGCGACACGTTCGAGATCATCGACGAGATCCAGGAAAACCTGGCCATCGACGTGACGCCGGCCTCCTGGCCGATTGGCATGGGGCGCGAGTTCATCGGCTGCTACGACATCCTGCACGACCGGCTGGAACTGATGGACCGCGCCGACCGCAACCGGGTGGCGGAAAGCGTGGTGATCGACGGGCTCGATGATCCCAAGCTGGCCCAGCACATCCCCGCCGACCTGCTGGCCCGGCTGCGCGAAGAGCTGGAAATGGCGCGCGAACTCCTGCCCGCCTTTGACCGCGCGGCGGTGCTGAACGGGTCGATGACGCCAATCTGGTTCGGCTCGGCAATCAACAGCTTTGGCGTGCGTGAACTGATGCGCGGCATGGCCGAATATGGCCCGCCGCCCCAGCCCCTGCCCACCGACAAGCGCCAGGTCGCCCCGGGCGAAGGGGCGGTCACCGGCTTTGTCTTCAAGGTGCAGGCCAACATGGACCCAAAGCACCGCGACCGCGTGGCCTTTGTCCGTCTGGCCTCGGGGCATTTCCTGCGCGGCATGAAGCTGACCCATGTGCGCGCCGGTAAACCCATGGCGGTGACCAACCCCGTGCTGTTCCTTGCCGCCGACCGTGAATTGACCGACGAGGCCTGGGCGGGCGACATCATCGGCATTCCCAACCACGGTCAGTTGCGCATCGGCGATACGCTGACCGAAGGCGAGGCGCTGAAATTCACCGGCATTCCCAGCTTTGCGCCCGAACTCTTGCAAACCGTGCGCGCCGGCGATCCGATGAAGGCCAAGCATCTGGAAAAGGCCCTGATGCAATTCGCCGAAGAAGGCGCGGCCAAGGTGTTCAAGCCGATGATCGGCTCGGGCTTCATCGTGGGGGTGGTCGGCGCCTTGCAGTTCGAGGTCCTCGCCTCGCGCATCGAACTGGAATACGGGCTGCCGGTGCGCTTCGAGGGGTCGCAGTTCACCTCGGCGCGCTGGCTGATCGGCGACAGGGCGGCGGTGGATGCGGTGGTCAACACCAACAAGGGCCATATCGCCACCGACCATGACGGCGATCTGGTCTATCTGACCCGGCTGAAATGGGACATCGACCGGATCGAGCGCGATCATCCCGCCGTGAAACTGGCGGCGACCAAGGACATGATGGTCTGACGCGGCCTTTGGGGGAACCCAAAGGGCGGCTGTTTCCTCTGTCCTCAATTATCCTCGGGTGGGTCCGGGAGGGTGGAAAACCCTCCCGGGCGGCTGCGGGTGGCAACCCGCCGGGCGCGAGGCCCCTCGACGGGGCCGAGCGCCCGCCCCCCCCTGCTGACCAATGGAAAACCCCGGGTGCGCCGGGCACCCGGGGTTCTCGAATTCCGCAGGGGTTCAGCGGCGCGCGGCCATGGCGGCCCAGCCGCCCGTCACCGTCAGCGCCGCGATGCCCGCCTTGACGGCATCGCCCAGGAGGAAGGGCACCATGCCCGCATTCATCGCGCCCTGCAGGCTGAGCGGGGTTGCCGCATGAAGCCAGAGCACGCCGGGGACATAAAGCAGCGCCGAGATCACCAGCGTGCCGAGGAAGGTTCCAATCAGCCCGCGCGCCAGTCCGCGCTCGACCAGCCACCCGGCCGCGAAGGCCAGCGCGACAAAGCCCCAGAGGAAGCCTGCTGTCGGACCGACGAGGAAGGCGGCGCCGCCCAGACCCCCGGCAAAGACCGGCAGGCCCATCGCGCCCTCGGCCAGATAGGCGAGCACCGCCGCCGCGCCAAGGCGCGAACCGGCCGTCAGCCCGACAAGCACCACCGCCAGCGTTTGCAGCGTCATCGGCACCGGCAGCATGGGCACGCTGACCTGCGCGCCCAGCGCAATCAGGGCCGATCCGCCCAGCACGATCAGCGCGCGCGCCAGGGTCGAGGAAGCGCCGAAGGACGCCTGGAGAAGGGTTTTCTGGGCCATGAAGGTCTCCCGGGATGTGAGGTCGCGTTGCCCGGGTTATCGGGCGCGCAAGGACGCAGGTCAAGCGCCACGACACGAG
Source organism: uncultured Paracoccaceae bacterium (assembly GCA_937927885.1). GTDB lineage: Bacteria > Pseudomonadota > Alphaproteobacteria > Rhodobacterales > Rhodobacteraceae > Pararhodobacter. Next base: position 3,225 of record CALEZJ010000458.1, read on the forward strand.
GCGGCGTGTTTTGCGCGCCCGAACTTTGCAAATCGCGGCCATGGCAAATCCCCGAACTTTGCAAGACTGCGCGCCGGGAAAGCGCAACCGCCGGGCTCTGCCTTGCATGGCTGCGTCAGGACTGGCATGAGCGCGTCATGAGCACCCCTTCTCCTGCGAGCGAATCGCCCCGCCCCGACACCGCGTCCCGGATTGCCCTGATCACCGGCGCGTCGCGCGGTCTGGGGGCGGCCCTGGCGGAAACCCTCGCCGCGCAGGGCTGGCATGTGATCGCCCTCGCACGGACCACCGGTGCGCTGGAAGAACTCGACGATCGCATCCAGGCGGCGGGTGGGCACGCCACGCTGGTGCCCGTCGACATCACCAATGACGATGCGATGCGCCAGATCTGCCTGTCGATCCATCAGCGCTGGGGCCGGGTCGACCTGTGGGCGCACACGGCGGTGCATGTGCCGCCGCTGTCGCCAGCGGGGCATGTCGCGGTCAAGGACTGGGACAAGACGCTTGCCACGACGCTGCGCGCGACCGGCACCCTGATTCCGATGATCGAGCCCCTGCTGCGCGCCAGCCCGCGCGGCACGGCGCTGTTCGTCGACGATGCAAGCTGGCACGACGGGGCCGGGGTGGCGCGGTTCTTTGGCGCCTATGCGGCGGCCAAGGCCGGACAGATCGCGCTGGCGCGGGCCTGGGCGGCCGAAAACGCCGCGCTGGGCGCGGGGCGCGCGCCTCGGGTGCTGATCGAAACGCCCGCTGCGATGCCGACCGCCACCCGGGCGAGGTTCTTCCCGGGCGAGGATCGCAGCGCCCTGACTCCCTGCAGCGTCGAAGCGCAACGGCTGGTGGCGCTTCTGGGTTGACAGGGTTGGCGGGATCTCGCGGCGCAACACACGCGCGGCAGTCGACACGGCGACCGCCCATACAGGCGACAAGGCCGGGCGCTTGCGCCCGGCCCTGACCTTGGGGATGACGCCTCAGCGTTCGGAGATATAGATCGCCGAGCCGCGCACGCGGCTGCGGTTGTAGGTGCCGACCCAGATGTCATACTGGCCCGACGCCGGGTTGTTGAAACGGATCAGCGGGTCAAGGCCGTTGTAGTCGTCGTTGCAATACCACTGGGTGTGCGGATCGTTGATCAGCAGCATCGTGTCACCCGGCGCGCTGACATAGATCGTCAACGCATAGCCCCCGGCGCGATAATAGAGGCGGAAATCGGGCGCGTTGGCAAACCAGCCGCCACCCGGGCAACCGCCGCCGCCGTTGAAACGGCTGTCGCCGCCCGCCTGGATGCCGCCACGCACATAGGGATCCGGCATGAAGCCCGCATTCAGCGTAACCGAACCGAATGACGGACGCAGATTGTAGTTCTGCGCCTCGGCCGCGCCAACGGCGAGGGTCGCTGCAACCGCAGCGAGAATGGTTGCCTTCAAAGTCTTGAACATGTGGGTCTCCATTGTGATCAAATCTGCGGTCCTCGGCCGCATGGCCGCAACTCGGGCCCGCTTACTCGCCAGAACACCCGGATGCTGCACGGCTTTTCCCCACCTGTCCAGATTCATTACATGGGTTCATCGCTTTGTGCGGCATTGAAACAATTCGCGTGATCGGTGCTCGGACAGGATTGAGCGGCGTCCACGATCGGTTAGGCTGGGCGCGAACAAGGACAGGGATCATCGCATCATGCGCGCAGCGGGTTTCGGGGTTTTCGCGGTGGTCGCCACCCTCCTGCCTGCGCTGGTGGTGCTGTGGAACCATGGCTGGGCCTCGCCCTTCTGGCTGCTGGCCGGTGACGCCTATCTCTACCTCGGGATCGGCGAGGCCTCGAGCGGCCTGACCATGAGCTTTGACGGAATGCGGCCGACGAACGGCTTTCACCCGCTCTGGCAGATCTGGGTGCGCATCGCCACGGGACTGACCTCGGGGCCCGAAGGGGCCATGGCCCTGGTCGCCTGGAGTGCGGTGGCCTGCACGCTGGGCGGCGTGCTGTTGCTGGGTCTCGCGATCCGGCGGATGACGGGGTCGTGGTTGCTTGCGATGCTCGCGGTGCCCGGGGTCTATTACCTCGCCATCGGGCAGGCGCTGCGCAACCTGCCGGTCTGGGGCTTTTTCGACGGGATGGAGGCGGGGCTGGCCTTCCTGCTGTCGGGCCTGCTGTTCTCGCTGGCGGCGCGGGGCGCGCGGCCCATCGCGCTGGGCGTGGTGATGGCCTTCCTGGTGCTGACCCGGCTGGACGAGGTGTTCGTCCCGGCCTCGGTCGCGCTGGCCGTGGCGCTGTGGCCCGGGCGGCCGGTCCGGCGGCGCATCCGGGATGCGGCGGCACTGGCCGCCCCCACCGCCGTGGCGCTGGCGCTGTTCGTGGGCTGGAGCCTGTGGTCCACCGGCCTGCCGACCCCGGTCAGCGGCGCGGCCAAGGGCGAGGGCGCGCTGGTGGCCAATGTCTGGGTCACGCTGGCCACGTTCCTTGCCCCGCTGATCGACCTGCGCAGTGCCGTGACGGCCTACGAGCCGGACCGCGCGGCGCTCCTGGGCGGGGCGTTTCGCGTGGTCGAACTGGTGGTGCCGGCGCTGTTCGCGCTGGGCTTTCTCTTCGTGCTGGTGCGCCGCCTCCACCTGCGCCCCTGGGCGCCGCTTCTGGCCGGGGTCTGTGGCGGCGTGCTGATCAAGGCGGGCTACAACGTGGTGTCGGTCAATTACTGGCATCAGGCCTCGTGGTATTTCGCGCTGGCGATGGCACTGGTCACGCTGGGCAGCGCCGTCCTGCTGCGTCCGGCCATTGCCGCGGCGCATCCGCGCGCGCTGCGCTGGGCGGCGCCGGGGCTGGCGCTGGTCACCCTTCTGCACGCCAGCCTCTGGAGCGCGCATGTGATGACCGATCCCCTGCGCCCCGAGCAGCGCGCGTTCTGGACCGCCCGCGCACAGGTCGAATCCGCCCTTCTGGCCGCTGTCCCCACGCCGAGGGTGATCGAATTCGGCGACGGGATGATCAATTTCACCTTCGATTTTCCCGTGCGCCACGGATTCGTCTTTGCCGGCGACGCGCAAAGTCTGCGCGCGCTGCGCGAGGGGCGGCTGTTGCGCGACGCCTATGACGACGGGTTCACCCTGCTGTCCTCGTACGAATACCTGCGCGTCCCCGACGGGGCCGAGGACTGGGACAGCGAGGAAATCCGCGCCTTCCTGATGGACTCCTTCCTCGATGCGCGCATCAAGGCGGAACTGGCCGATTACACCTTTGCCATGGTGCATGTGGCCCGCCCGACCGGTGTGCCCTTCATCCGCTTCGAGCCGCGCGGATGAGCGCCCCCGGTCGCAAGGTTCACTGGCTGCTAGCGGGGATTCTGGCGCTGACGCTGCTGGCGGCGGCGGGGTTCGGCGTCCGGCTGGGGCTGAGCTGGTATCACTGGTCGCAGCCCGGCTCGCACGATCAGCCGCTGCAGGGCTGGATGCCGCTGGGCTATGTCGGGCGCTCGTGGCAGGTGCCGCCCGAAGTGCTGCAGGGGATCGCGGGCGTGCAGCCCGGCGATGGCCGCCGCACGCTTCAATCCATCGCCGAGGCACGCGGCATCGCACTGGACACGCTGATCACCGAAATAGAAACCGCGATCCAGCTCTGGCGGGCGCAAGGTGACTGACTGGTTCCTCGCCCTGATCGCGGACTGGGGGGCGCTGGCGCTGGGCCTTGTCACCTTCCTGTCCTGCCTTGCCCTGCCGGTGCCCTCGTCGATGATGATGCTGGCGGCCGGGGCCTTCGTCGCCTCGGGCGACCTTGCCGCGGGATCGGTCGCGGCAGCCGCGCTGGCGGGCGCGGTGGCGGGGGATCAGGCGGGCTATGGGCTGGGGCGCTGGGGCTATGCGCGCGCCGAAACCTGGCTGCGCAAAAGCCCGCTCAGGACGGCGGTTCTGGACCGGGCGCGCGATTCGGTCCAGCGGCGCGGGGCGCTGGCGGTGTTCCTGTCGCGCTGGATGTTCAGCGCGCTCGGCCCGTATGTGAACCTGCTGGCAGGCGGCGCCGGGATGCGCTGGGCGCCTTTTACCGCGATGATCGTCGCGGGCGAGGCGGTCTGGGTCGCGCTCTATATCGGGTTGGGCTATGCCGCCGGCGGCCAGATCGAGGCGGCGGCGCAGCTTGCCGGAAACGCGGCAGGGCTCCTGGCCTCGCTCGCGGTGGCGGCTGGGCTGGCGTGGCTCTTGTGGCGGATCTGGCCGCGGGGCGGGGGCGCCTAGATGCCCCTGCCACCGGGATCAGTCCTCGGCCCGTTCGGCCAGCGCCAGCCATTCTTCTTCGGCCGCTGCCAGCGCCACCTGACGCGCGCTCAGCATCTCGCTCGCCTTGGCCGCCTTGACCGGTTCGCGCGCAAAGATCGCCGCATCCGACAGAAGCTCGGTCAGTTTGCCGATTTCGGCGCCCAGACGGTCGATCTCCGCCGGCAGCGACTCAAGACGCTTCTTCTCGGTGAAGGTCAGCCCCTTGGCGGCGGCCTTGGCGGCAGGCTTCGCGGCGGGTTTCACCCCCTCGCCGCGCGGGGCGGGCGCGGTTGCGGCAACGGAAGGCCCCTCGGCCAGGGCCTTTTGCGCCTGATAGTCGCTCCAGCCGCCGGCATAGACGGTCACCCTGCCGCGCCCCTCGAAGGCCAGCGTGGTCGTCGCCACCCGGTCGATGAAATCGCGGTCGTGACTGACCAGCAGCACCGTTCCCGGATAATCGCCCAGAATATCCTGCAACAGGTCCAGCGTTTCGACATCCAGGTCGTTCGTCGGTTCGTCCAGCACCAGCAGGTTCGATTCGCGGGCCATGATCCGCGCCAGCAACAGCCGCGCACGCTCGCCCCCCGACAGGCTGCGCACCGGGGCGCGGGCCTGACTTTCATCGAACAGGAAATCCTTCAGATACGCCACCACATGCTTCGGGTTTCCCCGAACCATGACCTGATCGGCCTGCCCGCTGACCCGCATTTCCGGATCGCCCGTCAGGTTCTCCCACAGGCTTTCATCGGGGTTCAGACGTGCGCGCGCCTGATCGAAAACCGCCAGTTCCAGATTGGTGCCCTGCCGGATGGTGCCGCTGTCGGGGGCGATTTCCCCGGTCAGCAGTTTCAGCAAGGTCGTCTTGCCCACGCCATTGGGCCCCACCAGCGCCACCCGGTCGCCGCGCAGCACCTTCAGGCTGAAGTTGGACAGGATCGGCACGCCGTTGAACGATTTCGAGACCCCCTCGGCCTCGACCACCAGCTTTCCTGACACCGGCGCGGCATCGAGCACCAGCGCCGCCGTGCCCTGCCTGCGGATCTGCGCCGCGCGTTCGGCCCGCAGGTCCTGCAAGGCGCGCACCCGGCCCATGTTGCGCTTGCGGCGCGCGGAAATCCCCTCGACCGCCCATTTCGCCTCGTGCTTGATCTTGCGATCCAGCTTGTGGCGGGCGTCGTCCTCGTCGGTCCAGACCTTGTCGCGCCATTCCTCGAACGCGGCAAAGCCCTGATCCAGACGGCGCACCTGTCCGCGATCCACCCACAGCATCGCCCGGCTGAGCGCGTTCAGAAACGCGCGGTCGTGGCTGATCAGCACGAATCCCGCCCGCGTCTCGCGCAGGCGCGCCTCCAGCCACTGGATCGCGTGGATGTCCAGATGGTTGGTCGGCTCGTCGAGCAGCATGAGCTCCGGCGCCTCGGCCAGAAGCTTGGCCAGCGCCGCCCGCCTGCGTTCCCCGCCCGAGGCGGTGGCAACCGCAACCGCCGGATCAAACCCCAGCCCCTCGGCGGCGATCTCCAGCCGATAGGCCTCGCCTTCGTCGAGGCTCTGCATCGCCCAGTCGCCCAGAGTCGCGAAACCCGCCATGTCGGGCTCCTGCTCCATATAGCCCACGGTGGTGCCGGGGGTCAGGATGCGCGCGCCACTGTCGGCCTCGGCAAGGCCGGCCATGATCTTCATCAGGGTCGATTTGCCCGAGCCGTTGCGCCCGACCAGCGCCAGCCGGTCACCTGGCTGCACGATCAGGTCGAGACTGGAAAACAGCGGGTTGCCGCCGAAGGTCAGCGAGATGCCGGAAAGCTGGAGAAGGGGTGCCTGTGCCATGCCGGGGGGCTAGCGCGGGGCCCCGGCAGGGTCAAGGGTCATGGGGTTAGGGTCATGGGTCAAATGTCAGCGCCGCGCCGCGACCGCCCGCATCGCCCCGGTCAGGTCATGCACAAGACTGCCCGCCATGGAGCGGAACGCGGCGATGCGGAAGGTATCCACAGCCTCGCGGATCAGCAGAACCGGCAGATGGCCCAGCGTGCTGCGCGCCGTTGTGCCCGCCGGAAACGCCTGCGGACGCAGGTCCAGCGGCACCAGCCGGGCGAGCACCGCCACCGCGTCCGCGCCGGACAACGTGACCCAGACCCAGCCGTCGCTTTGGTCCGTGACCGCCGCCTGCCCCTGCAGATCGGGCGCCGGGGCGCCGATCAGAAACGCCATGCCACGCCCGGCCCAGACCATGCGGCCCGCGCCTTGCGCCACCACCTGCCCCGGCGTCGGAAAACCCGGCACCGCGCGTCCGGGAAAGGGCGCGATCGAGGTCACCGGGCCGGGGTCGAACCCCACCAGCGACGCGCGCCCCAGCGTCACCGGCAGGCCGCGCGCGGCCCCGTCTGCAATCAGGTCAACCACGCATCCGCCCTCCCTCGGGGTCGAAGAACACCGGATGGCACACCTCGACCAGCACCTTGCGACCCCTCAGGCCATCGTCCAGCCGGATCACCTCGCCGTGGCGGGCGCGGCCGTTCTTCAGGAACCCCAGCCCCAACCACATGTCCAGCGTCGGCGACGGCGCGACCGAGGTCACATAGCCCTGATTGTTTTCGCGCGTCGCCGCGTCGCGCTCGTTGTAAAGATGCGCGCCCGCCGTCAGAACCTCGCCCTGATTGACCGGCATCAGCCCCACCAGTTGCTCGCGGCCTGGCTCGGTCAGGCCGGGACGCTGGCTGGCAGGCTTGCCGATGCAATCCTTGCGCGCGACCATGCCGCCCAGCCCCACGTCATCGGCCGTCACCCGCCCGTGGATTTCGGCATGGGTGATGAACCCCTTTTCCACCCGCAGCACATTCAGCGCCTCCATGCCATAGGCGCAGCCCTCATGCGCTTCGGCCAGTCGCACCAATTCGGCAAACAGCGACGCGCCGTACCGTGCGGGCACCGCGACCTCATATCCTTCCTCGCCCGAGAACGAGATGCGGAACAAACGCCCGGCGACCCCGCCGATCTGCACCGGTGCGCAGCCCATGAAGGGCAGCGCCGCCTGCACCCCCAGCCCCGCCAGCACATCGCGCGCGCGCGGCCCGGCGACGGCGAATTGCGCCCAGGTTTCGGTGACCGAGATCAGCCGCACATCCCACCCTGCGCAGAAGGCCTGATGCACGAAATCGAGATGCCGCATCACCTGCCCTGCCGCCGCGGTGGTGGTGGTGATCAGGTAATGCGTATCCCCCAGCCGCGCGCAGGTGCCGTCGTCCATGACGAACCCGTCCTCGCGCAGCATCAGCCCATAGCGCACCTTGCCGACCGGCAGCGTCGACATGGTGTTGGTATAGACGAAATCGAGGAACCGCCCCGCATCCGCCCCCTGCACGTCGATCTTGCCAAGGGTGGACACATCCGCCACGCCCACGGCCTCGCGCACCTGACGCACCTCGCGGTCGCAGGCGGGGCGCCAGTCGGTTTCGCCCGCGCGGGGGAAATAGCTGGGCCGATACCACAGCCCCGCCTCGATCATCGGGGCCCCCATCGCGCGCGTCTGCGCGTCCGAGGTCATCAGGCGGCGCGGCGCAAAGCCCTCGGCCCGGCCCCCCGCCCCCATCGCGGCAATGGAAACCGGCGTGAACGGGGGCCTGTAAGTGGTTGTTCCGGTTGCCGGAATCCCCTGTCCCGTCGCCTCGGCCAGCACAGCGAGCGCCGCGACGTTCGAGGATTTTCCCTGATCCGGCGCCATGCCTTGCGTGGTATAGCGCTTCATGTGCTCGACGCTGGAATACCCCTCCTGCGCCGCCAGCTTCACATCCTTCGTCGTCACGTCATTGGCAAAATCGAGCCACGCGCGGCCCCCGGCATCGACGGCCCAGAGGGGCACGATGGCATAGGGCGCATCCTCGGCCTGCGGCAGGGAGAGGGCGGGCGGATTGAGGCCCAGATCGCCCAGCGCCTCGGCCGCAGAGGCGGCACCATCGGCAAGGCAGGCGGCGGTTGAAAACACGCCGCGCGCCGCCCCGGCCACGCTGAGTCCCGGCACCATGCCCGCACGCGGCACAAAGGCGGCGATGCGCTCGGACCACTCGGGCCGCCCGTTCCTGTGACAGGCCAGATGCAGCGTCGGGTTCCAGCCGCCCGCCAGCGCCAGCGTGCGCGCCTCGATCAGCGAGGTGCCGCCCGCATGCGTCACCGCGACATCGCGCAACCCCAGCCGCCCGCGCGTGCCGGTAACCTGCGCCTGCGCGTAGACCGGGAAGGGTTCCGTCACCGGAATCGCGCGGGGATCGACATAGGCGGCGATGCGGATGCCCTGCGCGAAAAGGCGCCGGGTGGCGGCAAGACCGGAGTCGTTGTTCGAAAACACCACCACCGCGCCGGGGTCCACGCCCCATTTGTTGACCATCGCACTGACGCCCGAGGCCAGCATCACGCCGGGCCGGTCGTTGTCAGGGTGGGCAATCGGTCGCTCCAACGCCCCCGCGCAAAGGATCGCGCGCTTGGCGACGATGCGCCAGAAACACTCGCGCGGCAGATCGCCGGGGTCGGCGACATGCAGCCCTACCCGTTCCAGCGCGCCAAAGGTGCCGTCGTCATAGGCGCCCGTGACCGTGGTGCGGGTCATCAGCCGCACATTCGGCAGCGCGGCCAGTTCCGCCACCACGCCCGCCGCCCAATCCGGGCCTGCCTGCCCGCCGACCTCGGGCAGATCCGCCAGCAGACGCCCGCCCATCCGCCGGTCCTCGTCGGCCAGAATCACATCCGCCCCGGCCCGCGCCGCCACCAGCGCCGCCATCCACCCCGCAGGCCCGGCGCCGATCACCAAGAGGTCGCAATGCGCCCAGGCTTTCTCATACACCGCCTCGTCATGCTTGCCCGACAGCCGCCCCAGCCCGGCCGCGCGGCGGATCGCGGGCTCATAGATCTTTTCCCAGAACGCGCGCGGCCACATGAAGGTCTTGTAGTAAAACCCGGCGCTGAAGAACGGCGCCATCAGGTCATTGACCGCCAGAAGGTCAAATCCCAAAGGCCCGATCCGGTTCTGGCTGCGCGCCTCGAGCCCCTCGTAAAGCTCCTGCACCGTGGCGCGAACATTGGGGGTCTGCTGGCCGCGCTCATGGATTTCGACCAGCGCCGAGGGCTCCTCGGATCCCGCCGTCAGCACCCCGCGCGGACGGTGATACTTGAAGCTGCGGCCCATCAACCGCTGGCCATTCGCCAACAGCGCCGAGGCCAGCGTGTCGCCCTGAAACACATCGAACCGCTTGCCATCAAAGGAAAACTGCACCGGGCGGGTGCGGTCGATCATCAGGCCCTTGCCGGGAATGCGGAAACTCATGCGGCATCCCCCACCAAATCCCCCAGGGCGCGCACGGCATGAATTTCATGCGTGACGGTGTCGCGCGTCACCTCCAGCCAACTCTGGCAGGGGTCGTGATACCACAGATCGCGAGTGATCCCGGCCGGGTTGTCGCGCAGGTGCAGATAGGCGTCCCAGGCCTGAAGGCCCGCATCCGGCGCGGGCCGGTTCAGGAACTCGGCCGCGCCGTAATAGGTGAACTCGCGCCGGTCGCGCGTACCGCAGCAGGGGCAGGTCAGGCGCATTCTCTCTCCTCGGTCATTCCATCCCCCGGCATTCGTCATCGGGCAGGCGCCGCAGCCGGTGGCGTGTCTCGCCCTGCCCCGGCATCGCCATATCCATCGCCGCATCATCCAGCCCGAACAGCATGAAGCCCCCGGTCACCAGTAGCACCTCGTCCCCCTCGACGACGGTGCGAAACACCCCCTCGCCGGGCCCCGAGCGGCAGAACCCGTCGCGCGACCCGCACCAGACCGGCGCCTGCACCCGCGCGCCGCCCATCCCGGCCTCGCGCGCGCGCCCGCCGTCGGGCAGATCGACGGCGATCCAGCCCGACGACGCGGCAAAGGCAAAACCGCTGTCCGGCGCCCCCATCCGCAGGCGCAAACCCAGCAACCCCTGCCCGCGCCCCATGTCGGAATACCTGACCCCCCAGCACCCTTCGGGCGGCAAGGGATGGGTCTGCGCCAGCGCCTCGCATAGCGACGCCTCGACCGCGGCGAGCCGATAGACCGTGT
>CALEZJ010000459.1 GCA_937927885.1 uncultured Paracoccaceae bacterium
GAAGAGCCTGACGCAGCCGATCGCAGCGCATCACCTCGACCGCGCGGTGGCAGCCGAGGCATGGTCCGCCACCGCCCAGCCCTGAAACCCCTCGGCCCAGCCTGCCACCAGCGCCCAGACCGCCGCGTCATCGGGCCGGATGCGCGCCTGGGTCAACAGTTTCGCCGCCGCCACCATCGCCTCGTGGATGCCGGACTCCCACAGTCCCGAGGCCAGCGCCACCCGTTCATCCAGCGTGCAATCGGCGCGCCATTCGGCCACAAGATCCTCGATCTGCGGCACGGGCACCCCCAGATAGGGGCGCGGGACCTTGTGATAGGCCTCCATCTGCGCGGCCCGTTCGGGGTCGCCAAGGGCGTAGAGGGCGGCAAGGGCGCTGTCGGTTTTCATGGCCCCTGACTAGGGCAAGGGGGCAGTTCGGACAAGGGGGCGCCGCCGGTTCCGGGTCAGGCGCGCATCATCTCGAAGCGCACCCGCGCCACGGGCAGGCCCCAGCGGCGCACCACGGCGTCGTTGACGATGCGCTCGCCGTCGCGATAGAGCACATCGGCAAAGTCGAGCCGCGTCACCCCCGAGGGCGAGGTGAAATCGGCAGTATAGGTCAGGCGGATTTCGGTGCCGAGTTCCGTCACTTCGGCCAGTCCGACAGTATCCTCGCGCCGGCCGGTCCAGCGGCCGGGGCCTGCGCGGTCGAACACCCAGGTCAGGCGGTCCTGCTGGCCGTCGTCATAGGTGAAATCCTCGACCACGCGCAGTTGGTCGCCGCTGAGCGTGCCGTCAAGATCGGCGGTAAAGCGGCGCTCGTCGCCGGTCAGGTCCACGCGAAACACCCCGCGCCCCCGGAGGCGTCCGACAAAGGCCTCCTCGAGCGTCAGCGGCGGCGGATTGCCGGAGGGCGAGGCGGGCACGCGGGCGCAGGCCGCCAGCGCGGCGCTGCCAAGGATGAGGGATCGGCGGGACAGGTTCGGCATGGGGCACCCTTTGCTGGAGGGTGGTCAGATAGCGCCCGGCGCGGCGCTGTCCATGGGATCAATCGGGCAGGATGCCGGTGGGAAAGCCGTCGATGGTTTCTGTGTTGCGCTCGGCCCAATAGGTGCTGACCCCCTCGGGACCCTTGGCCTCGGCCCAGCGCGCCAGCGTGTCGCGCGGCTGCCAGTCGTCGGCCATCGGCACGGCAAAGCCGCACGAGGTCTGGACCATCTCGACCGCCATGTCCACCACCTGTCGCGCGCCGGCCTGCGGCCCGAACAGCGACGCCCTTTCGGCAAAGCCCGCGTCGCGCGGATGCAGGGCGCGGGCGGTACCATAGGCGCGCAGGATCACCGGGCGACGGCCAAAGCCGCACCACATCACCGTCATCCGCGGATCGAGGCGCAGATGCCCGGCGGTTTCGTTGCCCGACCCGGTCAGGTTCAGCCACACAAGGCTGTTCGGCCCGGTGACCCGCAGGCTGTCCATGCCCTTGGGCGACAGGTTCACCCGGCCCGTGGCGGCGGCGGTGGCGACAAAGAACAGGGGCGCCGCCGCGATCAGCGCGCGATGGTCGTCGTCGAAGCCGGCAAACTGCTTGGCCACCTATTCCACCGTCACCGATTTCGCCAGATTGCGCGGCTGGTCCACATCGGTGCCCCGCGCCAGTGCCGTGTGATAGGCCAGAAGCTGCGCCGGAACGGCATAGACGATGGGGGCCAGGAGGTCGGGAGTTTCGGGCATGGCGAGATGCCCCGAGACCTCGCCCGCCTCGGCCAGCCCCTCGCGGTCGGAAATCAGGATCACCTGACCCTGCCGCGCCATCACCTCGTGCATGTTCGACACGGTCTTGTCGTAAAGCCCGTCACGCGGCGCCAGCACCACCACCGGCATGGTCTTGTCGATCAGGGCGATGGGGCCGTGCTTCAATTCGCCCGAGGCATAGCCCTCGGCGTGGATATAGCTGAGTTCCTTCATCTTCAGCGCCGCCTCGAGCGCCAGCGGATACATCACCCCGCGACCAAGGAAGAGCACGTCGCTGACCCCCGCCAGCCGACGCGCCAGCGCCTGCACCTCGCTCTCGCGGTCGATGGCCTGCGCCACCAGACCCGGCAGCAGTTTCAGCGCCGTCAGCCGTGCCGCCACGTCGCCCGCCCCCAGCCGCCCGCGATCCTGCCCCGCCTTCAGCGCCAGCAGCAAGAGCACCAGCAATTGCGCGGTAAAGCCCTTGGTCGAGGCCACGGAAATTTCGGGGCCGGCCAGAATCGGCAGGGCGACATCGGTTTCGCGCGCGATCGACGATGTCGGCACGTTGATGACGCCAATCGTGCGCGCCATGCGGCCCTTCACATGGCGCAGCGCGGCCAGCGTATCCGCCGTTTCGCCCGACTGGCTGACAAAGATGCCGATGCCCCTGTCGCTGACCACCGGCTGGCGATAGCGGTATTCCGAGGCGATGTCGATTTCCACCGGCAGGCCCGCCAGTTGTTCGAACCAGTATTTCGCCACCTGCGTCGCGTAATGGCCGGTGCCGCAGGCGACCAGCGTGACCCGGTCGCAGGCGCTGAAATCCACCGCCTCGGGCAGGGCCAGCGCCTTGCCGTCGGGCGTGGTGTGAAAGGCCAGCGCGGCGCCCAGGATCGAGGGTTGCTCGGCGATTTCCTTGGCCATGAAATGCTTGTGCCCGGCCTTGTCGACCCGCGCCTGATCCATGCGGATCAGCGTGACCGGCCGGTTGACGCGGTTGCCCGCCCGGTCATGGAACGTCGCGCCGGCGCGGGTGATCACGACCCAGTCGCCCTCTTCGAGATAGGTCACCCGGTCGGTCATCGGCGCCAGTGCGATGGCATCCGAGCCAAGGAACATCTCGCCCTGCCCATGGCCCACCGCCAGGGGCGAGCCCTTGCGGGCGCCGATCAGCAGG
>CALEZJ010000460.1 GCA_937927885.1 uncultured Paracoccaceae bacterium
ATCGGTGCCTTCGTAGATGGCATTGGCCACGTCGCTGACCTCGGCCCGGGTCGGCATCGGGCTTTCGATCATCGATTCCAGCATCTGCGTGGCGACGATCACTGGCTTGGCTGCGGCGCGGCATTTGCGCACCAGCCGCTTCTGGATCGGCGGCACCGAATGCACCGGCAGTTCCACCCCCAGATCGCCCCGCGCCACCATGATCCCGTCCGAGGCCGCCAGAATATCGTCAAAGGCGCGCACGGCCGAGGGTTTCTCGATCTTCGACAGCACCGCCGCCCGGCCCCGGGCCAGAACCTTCGCCTCTTCGACATCCTCGGGGCGCTGGACGAAGGACAGGGCTAACCAGTCCACGCCCAGTTCGCAGGCGAATTCCAGATCGGCCCGGTCCTTCTCTGACAGGGCCGCCAGCGGCAGCACCACATCGGGCACGTTCACCCCCTTGCGGTCGCTGATCGTGCCCCCCACCGTCACCAGGCAATCGGCGAAATCGGCGCCGCAATCCTCGACCCGCAGCCGGATCTTGCCGTCATTGACCAGCAATTCGCTGCCCTGCACCAGCGCCTGAAAAATCTCGGGATGCGGCAGTTGCACCCGATGGGAATCGCCCGTCGCGGGATCGAGGTCAAAGCGGAAGCGGTCCCCCTCTTCCAGATCATGCGCGCCGGCGGTGAACTGGCCCACGCGCAGCTTCGGTCCCTGAAGGTCGGCAAGGATGGCGATGGGCCGCCCGGTCTGGGCCTCGATCTCGCGGATGGTGGCATGGCGGGCGCGATGATCCTCATGGCTGCCATGGCTCATGTTCAGGCGGAACACATCGGCGCCGGCGTCGAACAGCGCCCGGATCATTTCCGGCGTGGACGAAGCCGGCCCCAGTGTCGCCACGATCTTTACATTGCGATGTCGTCTCATCCCTGCCCCGCGTTCTGTCTGTCACGTTTAGCGCTATCTATGCCGCAACTGCATCCCCGTCACAACTGGAGTCTGCCACGCGGCTGGCATAGACAGCCTACATCATGAAGGATGACCGACAGATGACCGACCGCGCCTTCTGGACGATCGGGGAAGACCGCCCCTCGCGCTGGCTGATCACCTGCGATCACGCGTCCAACCGCGTGCCCAGCTGGATCGGCGCCCCGGACAGAAAAGGCGATCTGGGCATCGCGCCCGAGGACATGGCCCGCCACATCGCCTATGACGTAGGCGCGGCGGGGCTGGCCGAGCGGCTGGCGGCGCTGCTGGACGCGCCGGCGATCCTGTCGGATTTCTCGCGCCTGGTCATCGACCCGAACCGGGGCGAGGATGACCCGACATTGCTGATGCGCCTCTATGACGGCACCGTCATCCCCGCCAACCGCCATGCCGACGCGGCCGAGCGTGAATGCCGCCTGACCCGGCTGCATCGCCCCTATCACACCGCCCTTGCCGCGCTGGCCGCCCGGCATCCGGCCCGCTGCATCTGCGCCGTCCACAGCTTTACCCCGCAACTGCGCGGCCGTCCGCCCCGGCCATGGCAGGTCGGCATCCTCTATTCCCATCGCGACGCGCGGCTTGGCCCGGCGATGGTGCAGGCCTGCCGCGACCAGGGCTGGATCACCGGCGAGAACCAGCCCTATGACGGCCATCTGGACGGTGATTCGATCGACCGTCACGCGCTGGCCCATGGCCGCCCGAACATGCTGATCGAGGTCAGGAACGACCTGATCGCGACGCCAGGGGGGCAGGACGAATGGGCCACCCGGCTTGCCCCGGTGATCACGCGGGTGCTGGCGGAAACGGGGCTTTGATCCAGGTTGGACAGGAAACCGCCATGGGAGACATCTTCGACAACCTGCGCCCGAACGCCACGCAGGCCGAGACCGACACCGCCGTCAGGGAGTTGATCGTCGAGGCCGAATCCCGCGCCTTCTGCCGCGAAACCCTGCTGATGCTGGCGACGAATTACGTCCACGCCGCCGCGCGGGAACAGGGCGCCCGCGCAAGGGCGCTGTCATGGGCGGCGGAAGCGATCCGAGAGGATTAGGGGGGCCATCGAACGGGCGGATCAGGAAACGCATCGCGTTTCCCCGCCCGCGTGACACGGGTTCCATCAGAGACGTGGCAGCAGGCGACACGAGAGGCCGGCGCCAGCCATGGGCGGGGCAGACGCTGGCCAGGCCTTGAAGGCCCGGCGGCGCCGATGGAACAGGCATCGCCCGGCAACGGCGATGGCCGTCGCCGGGCAAGAGAACAGCGGGATGAAACTTCCCCCGGGCTCAGACCCCCGCCTTGCGGCTTTCCTCAAGATAGATCTCGCGCAGCCGCACCGCGACCGGGCCGGGCTTGCCGGCGCCCACGGTCACCCCGTCGATCTCGACCACCGGCATCACGAAGGCCGAGGCCGAGGTGACAAAAGCCTCATCCGCCGCCTGCGCTTCCTCGATGGTGAAGGCGCGTTCCTCAACCTGCATCTGCGCCTCGCGCGCGAAACGCAGCACGGCGGCGCGGGTGATGCCGTGCAGGATGTCGTGGCTCAGTTCGCGCGTGATGATCGTGCCGCCCTTGACGATATAGGCGTTGTTGCTAGTGCCTTCAGTCACCTTGCCGTCCTCGACCAGCCAGGCATCAT